>JANXVV010000537.1 GCA_025351525.1 Humisphaera sp.
TCTTTCACCCGGCGGCGACACTCCACCGCATAGGCCGCGTATTCCTCGAACTCCGCATCGGTGCGCGCGCCTTCCGGGTGCAGGGTCTTAAGGGGGCGCGCATTGATAACCTATACGACTGCGTTGTTAGGCCGAATGGAACAGTTCCACTCTCCGTGGAACGCGTCACGCTCAATGTTCACGGCGTTCAGCGCTTCATCGCTGACCTCGATTCCGCTCTCGCAGCGTTCCGGATCCAACGCCGCTTTGACTTTCAGTCCGGCACTGGTCGTCGTGCCGCCAATGAGCGGTTAGGGTGGGTGTATGTCACCCACCGTCTAACGAGGTGTCGGGCTGGGAAGATGGTGTGCGTAACCCCACCCTACCTACTTCGTCGAGAAAGCTGGTACGCAGGACTGCCAGAAAACCTACAGGGCGAAATTGACGCTGCCGCTTCGCAAAGATAGCATCGCGCCATTCTTTCTTGAGGAGTTGACGTGATGGCATCCGTATCGACTTGGATTCGGTCTCTGGTGTTGCTGGCCGCGCTTGCCGTGGTCGGGACGCACGCTTCCGCTCAAGACACCCTTTGGAAAACCTACAATGAGGCGGGTACAAAGGCCTATGGCGACGGTCACTACGCCGAGGCTGAAAAGCTCTATCTGGCAGCACTCAAGGTCGCGGAAGATTCGGGCGCTCAGGATGCTCATCTGGCGACGAGCCTGAACAACCTCGGCTATTTGTATGCTAAGCAGGGCAAGTATGATCAGGCCGAACCGTTCTACAAGCGGTCGCTGGCCATCTCTGAAAAAGCCCTGGGCGCGGACCACCTGGACGTGGCGTTAGGCCTGAACAATCTCGCCGCGTTGTATTACACGCAGGGCAAGTACGATCAGGCCGCGCCGCTCTACAAGCGGTCGCTGGCCATCAAGGAGAAAGCCCTGGGCGCAGACCACCCGAATGTGGCGTTAAGCCTGAACAATCTCGCCGCGTTGTATCACACGCAGGGCAAGTATGATCAGGCCGAGCCGCTCTACAAGCGGTCGCTGGCCATCAAGGAGAAAGCCCTGGGCGCGGAACACCCGGACGTGGCGATGAGCCTGAACAACCTCGCCGAGTTATATAGAATGCAGGGCAAGTACGATCAGGCCGAGCCGCTCTACAAGCGGTCGCTGGCCATCCTGGGGAAAGCCTTGGGCGCGGACCACCCGAATGTGGCGACGGTGCTTGAGAACTACGCCGTGATGCTGAAAGCCGCCCACCGCGACGCCGAAGCCGAGCCGCTGTTGATCCGGGCCAGGGCGATCCGGCAGAAGAAATAGAGATGAATACGCCGAACGAAGAAAAGGGACCATCAACGGAGAAAAGGGGCTGTCACTCTGTTTGCCTCTTTCGAACATTTCTGAGCAAGCGAACTGCCCCGTGCGGCAAAGTCAAACGACGAACCAGCGTGCATTCCGTGAATGAGTTATTGAAAGAATGAGTAGTGGCGCCTTTCCTTCGTCTTTTGGCAGTAGGCGAGTGAAGCAAGTCCAGTCCGCCGGGGGAAACAGGTCCACCCGAGTTGCCAAGAGGATACCCGATTACCTTCACAAAGGTATCAAAGTCTCCTCTTTCTCGTCAGCTACTTCGTTTCCGTCGTCGCTTTCTTCTCCATCGCTTGTTTGCCGGACTCCCGGAATCGGTAAGCTCTCGCCGTTCATCTCAAAGATGTGGCAGCGGTGCGTGAAGCGGTCCAGCAGCGCTGCGGTCATCCGCTCGCCTTGGAACACCTGACCCCATTCGCCGAACGGCAGATTGCTGGTGATCAGGATGCTCCGCCGTTCGTAACGGTCGGCAAACACCTGGAACAACAGCTCCGCCCCGGCACGGCTGAAGCTCACCTTCGGGGATTCAACGACCTGCTTTCAGATCGATACCAGTATCCATACGAATACCCGCATCCTTTTGGAGTCTACCGCATGCGCCCAACCGTTCGCCTTGGCATGATCGCCGTGTTCGCTCTTGGCCTGCTCGTCTCCTCTGTGAAAGCCGAAGGGAAAAAGAAAATCGTGTTCATCTCCGGCGTGCCAAGCCATGGTTTTGCGCAGCACGAACAGAACGCCGGGGTGATGCTCCTGGCGAAGTGCCTGAATGAGACCATGTCGGAAAAAATCGAGACGGTCGTGCTCACCAGCCATTTGGGTAAGAATGGCAAGTGGGCCAATGGTTTTCCCACCGATACGGCGGTGTTGCAGGATGCGTCGGCGGTCATCATTTTCTGCGACGGCGGTCCGGCTCATTTGGCCATCCCGCACATCGCGGAATTGGATGCGCTGGCGAGCAAGGGCGTGGGCATCGGGTGCATTCACTATGGCGTCGAAGTCCCCAAGGGTGCGGCGGGCGATGCGTTGCTGCGATGGATCGGGGGATATTTTGAGACGTTCTGGTCGGTGAATCCGCATTGGAAGGCGATGATCACGTCGATCCCCAATCATCCGGTCGGCAATGGGGTGAAGCCGTTCTCGACGAATGATGAATGGTATTATCACATGCGATTTCGGCCCAACATGGAAGGCGTGACGCCGATCATCGCGGCGATCCCACCCGATAAAACGCGCGAGGGGAAGGATGATGCACACAACGGCAACCCCGAAGTCCGCAGCGGCATCGGCAAGAGTTTGCCGGAGATCGTCCTGTGGGTTTCTGAAAACAAAGAGACCGGCAACCGCGGGTTCGGCTGCACCGGCGCGCACTTCCACATCAACTGGGCCCAGGATGATTTCCGCAAAGTGGTGCTGAACGCGATCGTCTGGACCGCCAAGTTGGACGTGCCGACGGGCGGGGTGGAATCCAAGCGTCCCACCGTCGCGGATCTGCTGGCGAATCTGGATACCAAGAAGCACACGGAGAAAGAATCGGATGAGGGGATGATCGCGAAGCAGATCGAGGAAATGAATGCGCCGATGACGAAGTAACCACCCTCAGTTCTGATCGTGCGGTTTTTATCGGTTGTAGAGAGTTTGAACGACTGCATTGGGTGAAATTGCGGCGCTGCGTTGCCTGAGTGCTTCACGGAACGCCCCGATCTTAGAGGAGTGATATCACCTACAAACCTTTGTCGTATCGCGTTGATCTTCCTCACGATGGCGTTGGCGGCCATCGGCGCTTTGGCGGGGGATGCGCCGCCGTCGACTCTTTTTCCCATCGGTGTTTACTGGCAGCCGACCGGGTCGTTTGATCTCTGGAAATCGCGCGGGGTCAACACTGTCATCGGGTTTTACAGCAAGCCGTCGGACATGGCGGAATTCAATCGGGCGGCGGTCTCCAAATGGTTGTGGATGATCCGCAACCCGGCCGCCAATCCGGCGGAGGATCTCCATCAAAAAAATCTGCTCGCCTGGGCCCACGCGGATGAACCGGACATCAATGGCGTCGCTTCCGGCACACTGGCCGCCGACTATTTGAAGTGGAAAACCGTCGACCCCACCCGCCCGGTGATCGTCAATTTCTCCGGGCAAAACGCGCAGTATCAAGCCGATGGATTATCGGATGCACTGTATCAACAGTACAGCCAATCCGCCGACTGGATCAGCAGCGATGTCTACCCGGTGACGGCGTGGAATCATCCGGACTGGATCGACAAAAACGCGAAACTCAATCTGAAAGACCCGGCCAACAACGGTGGGGTGCCGTTCAACCCCGGCAATTCAGTCGACAAACTGCGCGCGCTGTCCGGCGGTAAAAAGCAGTTGGCCTACATTGAGACGAGCTTTCAGAATATCGGCAAGGGTCCGGCAAAAGGCGCCCGCGGCGCAACCGCCGCCGAGGTGCGCGGGGAAACCTGGGATGCCATCCTCCACGGGGCCAGGGGCATCGTCTATTTCCCGCAGTCCTTTCACCCGGATAAAACCGACGCCACGCCGGCTTCAGTCGTGGCTGAAATGAAGCGGACGAACGCGAAGATCACCGAGATGGCAGCGGTTCTGAACAGCGGCAGCGATGCATCTTCCAATCCGATGACGCTCGGCGGCGGGTTGGAAGGAACCTGGCGCGAATACGCGGGAAAAATGTACTATTTCGTGTTGAACTTTTCACACACTGCCGCCCGGAACGCGAAAGTGACGCTGACCGGAGCGGCGGGGAAGTCGATGATCGAAGCGATGGATGAATCGCGAAAACTGACGGCAATGAATGGCTCGATCATCGACAATTTTGCGCCGTATCAACTTCACATCTATGAAACGACGGCGACTACGGGAAATTTTGCACCGGCGATCATCGTCGCCGGCGCGGTGCCGGAACCGGTGTGCATGGCAGGATGGATGCTCTCGGCCGGAATGTTGATGCGCCGATGTCGACCTTCAAAAGCGTCGACATCTCTGTGTACATGAATGGAAATGGGTGGCATGGGCGTCTCGGCCATGTGTTGCGAAGAAAAGAACATGGGCGAGACGCCCATGCCACCTGAAACCTGCACTCGCAGAATCCCATGGAACAAGTTCCATGGGCTTTTCTACGCGATTGCATTTTGCATTGATCGTAAGCCTTCAATCAAATTCAGCTATTGTCAAAAAGACGTTTGACATCCGAGTCGCCGCCGTCCTTACCATCCCCACCGTCACTGCCGCGATCCCGGTGGCCTCCGAACCCGTCAAACCCGTCGAAAAAGTTGGGCTGAAGCTGAACGTTGTCGACGAGCAAGTCGGAAGCGACGGTGGTATCTCCCACATTCACCACGCCGAATCCGAGCGTGTACTGCCCATTCCTGGGGAGTAAAATCACATAAGCGCCATATCCGGTTTCGGAGATGAACCCGGCACCATCCAGGGGATTGGTGACCTTCAGTGCTCGCGACAGCTTGAAGAGCTGTGTCTTTCCATTGAGGGTCACGGTGACGAAGGCGTAGTCGGCGTTGCCTTTGGCGGATTCGTTGGTGAGGAAGTCGGCCTTGAAAGTGAGGACGTCACCGCCTTTGGCCGTGAGGTTCTGCTTGATCGCCGACCCGTTGACGGCAGCCTTTCCAGGGGCACTGAGCGCGCCAGGATTCAGATTCAGAAATGTTTCCAGGCTCGCGGCAGTGGTGGGCAGGGTGCCGCCGCTGGGGATTTGACCGTTCGAGATCACGGCCTGGGTGGTCTTCGCATCGGGGATGGAATGAAAATCCGCGGCCTGAACGGTGTCGTTGCCGGCGGTTTTCCATCCCGTGAAATCGGGGGATGCGCTGAAGTCGCCGTTGACCGGGGCCTGACGGATCACCGGGCCACCGCCCGGTCCGCCGTTGAAGGTGGGCAGCAGCAAAGTTTTGCCGAAAAACGGGATGGAAATCGGAGAGAAGTCGCCGGACAAAAGCCGGCGATTTTCCAATGATTCGACTTCAAACAAAACGGGGAATGACATTTCGATCCTCGGCAAAAACAGTGTGGGTTCCAACGTTGCGACGCAGGCAGTCCAGGCTAGACCGCTTCTGCATAACCCGAAGTCGATGAGAGGATGATGAGAACGTGCCGGAATTGATCGAAGGAGGGGTCATTACCGTAAAATTGGTTCGCTTCTGTGTGAGGAAAATTGCGGAGAGATGGATTGCTTTAAACGTCGAACAGGTGGTGGCATGGGCGTCGCGCCCGTGCTTTTGCTTCTCCGAACTAATGCACGGGCGAGACGCCCATGCCACCGGATACCAAAAACGCTCCTCTCAAATCAAAAATTAAAATTTGATTTTCAGCTTGCGGAATTTTTTTGAGTATAGTATACACTAACATACTGAATGAAATCGCACGATGCGGTTACAACAGGATTTGCTGGGCGAAACCGAATTTTTAACGGAAAATGAATCGAGAGGATTTTATGGATTCGGTCATGCAGGATCAATCATTGCCCGATGGCGTTGCGATTCCGTCCGACCGCCGGATTCCGATCGGGTTGAAGTGGGTCTACACGCTGTTCGTCGCCGTGCTCGTACCATTTTATTGGCGGGCTTATACGCCGTGGAACTTCCTCTATTTCTGCGATGTGGCGCTGCTGGTGACTCTGGTGACGCTGTGGACAGAGAGTCGATTTTTGGCCAGCATGGAAGCGGTGGCGATTCTGTTGCCGCAGACTTTATGGGTGATCGACTTCATCGTCCGCGCCTGCGGTTTTCACCTGATGGGGATGACGGATTACATGTTCAATCCGAGTCTGCCGCTGATGACCCGCATGCTGTCCAGCTTTCATGGGTGGTTGCCGTTTTTGTTGGTGTATCTGCTGATTCGATTGGGGTACGACCGGCGGGCGTTTCGATGGCAGTGCCTTGTCGGCGTGGGATTGCTGCTGTTCTGCTTCCGGTTCGCGCCCCGGGCGCCCGCGCCACTCGATCGGCCCAACATGGCGGTCAACGTCAACTATGTCTGGGGTCCCGAAGATCACCACCCGCAAACCTGGATGTCGCCCGGCCAATGGGTCGCGATGCTGAGCGGCGTGCTGGTGTTCATGTTCTACACGCCCACCCACCTGGTGCTTCGCAAAATGTTCAGTTCCGATCGGAAGGGTTAAAGTCACGCCTCAATGGTCGAGCGAAAGTATTGGAGAAAGCCATGACCCCTGTTTCCCCTCTCAAAAGTGAAGCCTTTGAACAGGATTCCTCCGTGCGAGGCGCGAACTGGTCGCTGGCTCTGCTGTTGGCGATCAATTTGTTCAACTACATCGACCGCTACGTGTTGGCCGCGGTGGTGCCGAGCATCAAGGCGGAATTTCATCTCACCAACGCCCAGATGGGCCGGGCGGGGACGGTGTTCCTCCTCTCGTACATGCTCATCGCGCCGATCTTCGGCCTGTTGGCGGATCGCGTATCCCGATGGCTGCTGGTCGGGGTGGGCGTGCTTCTCTGGACCCTCGCCAGCGGTGGCACCGGACTGGCAACCTCCTACGGCATCCTACTGTTCACCCGCTGCTTTGTCGGCGTCGGTGAAGCAGCCTACGGGCCGGTGGCACCGACGATTCTGTCCGATCTCTACCCCGTCAAAAACCGCGGCAGGGTTCTGTCGTGGTTCTACATGGCGATCCCCGTCGGCAGCGCGCTGGGCTACGGATTGGGCGGCGCGTTTCATTCCTGGCGAACGGCATTCTTTGCGGTCGTCCCCCCGGGGATTTTGCTGGGCATCTGGTCCCTTTTCATGAAGGATCGTCGCCGTGCCGAAGTGAGTGCCGCCCCGGTGCGCAGAGCAACATTCGCCGACTATGGCGTTCTGCTGAAAACCAAATCCTATGTGTTCGACACTCTGGGCATGGCCGCCATGACCTTCGCCATCGGAGGCATCGCCTTCTGGATGCCGGACTACATCAACGAGCGGTACAAAGCTGCGGGCCATCCGCAATCGCTGGCCTTCATCAATATGATGTTTGGCGGAATCACCGTGGCGTCCGGTCTGGTAGCCACTCTGGCGGGAGGGATGCTGGGCGATTGGTTCCGCAAGCGGCACAGCGGTTCCTACTTCATCGTCTCGGGCGTTGCGATGCTGATGGCGTTTCCGTTGTTGCTGGCAGTGCTGCATTCGCCGTTTCCCCTGGCCTGGGTGTTGATCTTCCTGACGATTTTCTGCCTGTTTTTCAACACCGGTCCCACCAACGCCATTCTCGCCAACGTCACGCATCCTTCCATCCGCGCCACGGGCTTTGCGATCAATATCTTCATCATCCACCTGCTGGGCGATGCGGCCTCGCCCTGGCTGATCGGTAAAATCGCCGACCGCACCACCATGAACCTCGCGTTCACGGTAGTGTCGTTCACTATCCTGCTCGGTGGAATCATCTGGCTCTGGGCGGCGAAGTATCTCGGCGAGGATACGGAGCGGGCACCGAATCGACTGGCGATATAGTCCGAACATTTCGCATTTGGATAATCGTCCCCGAGAACGAAATGAAATACTGACCCACTACCCAATATTGCACAAAAAACCCTTCCCGATCATTTCGGGAAGGGTCGTGTCTTGTCAATTCCGACCGATTCGTTCAATGCCGCCGACGGCGAAGCACCAATCCACCGAGGCCCAGAAGAGCCATCATGCCCGTAGGTTCCGGGGCTCCCACCACCGGCGTGACGACGACACTGAACGCGGCCTGCTGGCTGAACGATTGCTCATTGAACGAGGGGGCCTGTGTGACCACGCCGCTGCCTGCGTAGGCGAATGTCGACAACGAGTAGTTGCCCGCCGGGATGGTGGAGTCCAGCGTGAACGTATATTTGGCGAGCAGATACGCGGCGGGGTTGGCACCCCCATTCGGCCCGAGCGCGCTGTTGACATTGGCGACGGCGGCACCGAGATCCAAGCCGTTCCGGGGACTCAACAGCGAATAGTTCGAGTCGAGGATGCCGGGGTTCTGATTGTTATCCCCGGTATCCAGTTTCAAAGTATCGCTGAACGGGCTGCCGGTGATGTCGCGCCCTGCCAGCCAAACCTTTCCGGCGGCGGCACCGTTTATACTGAAGTAGTAGTCGACCCCCGTGAGCTGCTCAGCAGTGCTGCTTACATTCAGCGTCACTGAGAATGTACCGCCGGGCGAAACACTTACGGAAGTAGGATTGGACCCGCTCCCAAACAAGCCCAGATTGACTGCGCCTTGGGCTGGAGCGGAGAATCCCAACGCGGTCGCGGCAAAGAGCGTGGGGGCCGTGAAACTCTTGAGAAAACGAATGGATTGAGAAGTTGACTTCATCATGGATCTGCCCGCCTTCATGTAAATATAACAATGATTGTCACCGTGCAACGAGGCACCACGAGAGTACTTTCGGACACACAGGGGGACTACTTAACTTCGCCCCAGGCAAATTACAGATATTGAGACGCGTCGATGATTGAAAAGTACGATCGCGTTGGAAAGCCCATGGAACTTGTTCCATGGGAGTCTGAGAGGGTGCGACACGCTTTCTCAATCCAATAGTCAGCAACTCCCTCACCCCCTTTGCAAGTTTCCACCATAAAAATGTGTTTGAGATCGAGTCGGTGACCTATCTTGCCGATTGGCTCGATAGGGTCTTGTGAAAGAGTGCGTTCCTGCGCCAAAACTATGTGTGTGGGACCACGTTGAAACAAAAAAAAACAAAAAAACAGTGAAAGTTGAGTAAATGAGGTTGATTGAAGCGGAGCATATGGTATTAAGTTGCCTCCAACCTACGTGGTCGACCCGATTGAGTTCAGGCCACGCGGTTTCGCCCGAAGGCTGTCAAACCAGGGCAAGCTTCACCAGTTCTTCGCAAAGTCTTACGAGTGATGGATGGCTCGAATTCTGCGCTGAACGCCTCGCATTAAGCCTCGTTTTCCCGCAAAAAACCAGTACCGGGGTCGCGCCATAGGCCCGACTCTGTTTGCGCGGCTCATCGCTGCGTGGATGTCCATCAATGCGTTTTTTCCCCGGCCGTGGATTCGTTTTTCCACCGCCCGCCTCGCGGAGTCTTCACCCAGGAGTAACACAACATGACGAACCGACAAAAAACACGGGATTATGGGCGGCGACCTGCGGCGCAGGATCCTTCACGCCGCGACTTCATGCGGACGGCGGCGTGTGCGGCGGTGGGGACGGCGGCCGTGGCCTCCAGCATCCTCGACCTCCGCATGATCGGTGCCGCCGCCGCCGCCACTGTCCCTACGGACTATAAAGCACTCGTCTGTCTATTCCTCTACGGGGGCAACGACGGCAACAACGTCCTGATCCCCACCGACTCCGGCACCTATACCAACTATGCCGCCGCCCGCAGCGCGCTGACCATCGGGCAGAGCCAGACTCTACCGATCTCGCCGCTCACCAACGATGGGCACACCTATGGCCTGCATCCCTCCTGCCGGGAACTCCAAGCACTTTTCAACAACGGGCAATGCGCCATTCTTGCCAATGTAGGTACGTTGGTAGCCCCGATCACACAGGCACAGTTCTTCGCCGGTGGCGTGGCGGTGCCCGCCAATCTGTTCTCGCACAACGATCAGCAGGTGCTATGGCAGACCTCCATCGCCGACAAACCCAGCAATACCGGCTGGGGCGGACGATGCGCCGATCTCCTGCACTTCGCCAACGGAAATGCCCCCGTTTCCATGTCGATCACGCTCAACGGATCGAACACCTTTGAGATCGGCAACACCATCGGGCAATACTCCGTCACGCCGCAGGGGACGATTGGCCTGACCAACATCTCCGCACAAACCCAGGCGGCCATCCAGCAGATCATGGCGGTCCCGCGAACGAATCTCTACGAAAATGAATTGCAGTCCATCACCACCCGGGCCATCGCCAACAACAGTCTCGTGGGTGGGGCATTGGCCACCGCACCTGTACTGAAGACCACTTTCCCCAACACCACCCTCGGGAATCAGTTGGCCATGATCGCCAAGCTGATCTCTGTTCGTACCCAACTGGGACACAACCGCCAGATCTTCTTCGCGTCTGTCAGCGGTTACGATCTGCACGGCGGTCAGGGGGCCGCGACGGGAACCCATGCGACATTGCTTCAGGAACTCAGCAGTTGCATGAATTCACTCTATAACGCGACCGCTGAACTGGGCGTGTCTAACAACGTGACGCAGTTCACCGCGAGCGACTTCGGTCGATCCCTCGGTTTCAACGGCGGCGGTTCCGACCACGGTTGGGGCAACCACCAGTTGATTGTCGGCGGGGCAGTGCAGGGAAAGCGAATCTACGGGACATTCCCGACGCTCGCACCTTACGCAGCACCGGGCATCTTCGGCCCGAACGACACGGGCATGGGCCGTTGGATCCCCACGACCAGCGTCGAGGAATACTCGGCGACGATGGCCAAGTGGTTCGGCGTGGCTCCCACCGACATGAGCACCGTATTCCCCAACATCGGGCGCTTTGCCCGCCCGGACCTCGGTTTCATGGGTTAATCCCCATCGCCGCGTGTCCACCTTTTTCATCCTACGGAACCTTCCTCACGGAGACCGCACCATGACGTACCGCAAATTTGCGCTCCGCCTGCTACAGACGAGCCTGGCATTCATTCTGACCACTTGCTTCACCGATCTTGCCGGGGCACAAACCGCCCCGCAGATGCAGCGCGCCGTGTCGCGCCGCTTGCATGGAGCGGTGACCTACGATATTCCGCTTCCGCAAGCCGGCGGGGGCGGCATCGAATGTCGCCAACTCGCGGGCGGTGTGACGCTAGTGCTTACTTTTGACAAGCCTGTTTCCTCGGCAAATGCCGCGGTGACCGCCGGCGTCGCGAATGTGGTAGGAGCTGCCACCGTCAGTGGAAACACGTTGACGATCAACCTCGGTGGCGTGAGCAATGCGCAGGCACTGTCGGTCGCCGTGACGAATATCGTGCCGGCCGCCGGTGGATCCACCGGGAGTGCGACCGTCAATTTCCGGGTGCTCGAAGGAGACACCAACGGCAGCGGTCTGGTGACGGCAGCCGATGTGGCACTGGTCAAGTTCGTGGTTTCCCGACCGCTCGACGGCTCCAACTTCCGCACAGACAACAACAACAACGGAATCGTCACCAACTCCGATGTGCTTCTTTGCAGAATGCGGGCTTCGACAAGCGTTGCCGGCGGGCCTTGCCTGAATACCCCTCCGACGATCGCCACGATCTCCAGCCAGACTACTTTCGCGAATAGCGCCACTTCCCCGATTCCGGTCACGGTGGGGGATGCCGAATCGGACCCGGCCACCTTGGATGTGAAGGCCAGTTCCGACAACCCTACACTGCTGCCTTCATCCGGCATCACATTGGGTGGATCGGGTTCCGGCCGTACGATTGTATTGAGTCCTGCTTCAGGGCAAACCGGCATCGCCAATGTTACGATTGTCGTGGCGGATGGCCTTGCATCGACGACTGCCACATTCGCCCTCACCGTTTCCAATCCGGTGGTGGGCGGGGGTACACCCTCGCTTTATACCGCCGCATTACGACCCGAAGCTGGGGCAACCTCCAGCGGTTCCGGCTCGGCGGTTTTGCAACTCAGTGCCGATCAAACCTATGCGACGCTTCATTTCGCCTACTCGAATCTGACCAGCCCCAGGGTGTCGGAGCATATTCACGGACCAGCCGATGCGACGCAGAATGCCGGGATTCTGTTCGACATCGATACGGTCACGCCTCAATCCGATGGTTCTTACAAATGGGTGTTTGTCCAGAGTGGCAGCACCTCCGTAGCGGACCAGGTGGCAGCGGTACAGTCCGGGCGAGTCTACCTTAACATCCACTCCGCCCAGTATCCCGCCGGTGAAATTCGCGGGCAGTTCGCGGCGGCGGTGGGTTCACAGGTGTTTGTACCTCCCCCCGCGCCACCGGCGCTTCCGGGTGGCTCTCCGACTCAGCAAGATGCCGCCCGCTTCCTACGCCAGGCCAGCTATGGGCCGACCATGAGCGATATCGCCTATGTGCAGGCGAACGGCTACAACGCCTGGCTCGACAACCAGTTTGCGCAGCCGCAGACGAGCATGTTTAACCTTTTGACCGGCTGGCAAACCCAGGGTCAGTCGATCTACAAAGATCAACTGTGGAGTTCCTGGTGGGCGATGACCTGCATCTCCCCGGATCAGCTCCGGCAGCGCGTCGCCTTCTCCCTGAACGAGATCTTCGTCGTGTCGATGAATAGTTCCGATCTCGACTCGAAGCTCTTCGGCATGGCTCGATACTACGATACACTGGCCAAGGATGCTTTCGGAAATTATCGCGATGTGTTGGTAGACATGACCCTCAATCCCTGCATGGGGCTGTTCCTGACCATGCGCGGCAACACGAAGGCCAACCCGGCCACCGGCACCGTGCCGAAGGAGAACTATGCCCGTGAAATCATGCAGTTGTTCAGTGTGGGTGTGAATCTACTGCAACCCGATGGCACTCTGAAGCTCGACATCAACGGTCTTCCCGGTGCCACCTACGACCAGAATGCGGTCGTCGGCATGGCTCGGGTGTTGACCGGCTGGGACTACAATCAGCCCGGTGCGTTCTCCGATCAACCGACGCCGAATGTTAATGATCCGATGACCCTCATCCCGTCGCGTCACGAGACCGGCAGTAAGGCCATCCTGAATGGCGTGACCATTCCCGCCAATCAGGATGGCAATGTCGATCTGCAGCAGGCGATCGACACTCTGTTCAATCACCCGAACATCGGGCCATTTGTCTGTCGCCAGTTGATTCAGAAGCTGGTCTGCTCGAACCCAAGCCCAGCCTATGTCTATCGCGTGGCGCAGGTATTCAACAACAACGGCGGCGGCGTACGCGGCGACATGAAGTCGATCCTCCGCGCCATCCTCACCGACTACGAAGCCCGCAGCAGCACTCTGCTGACTCAACAGGGTTTCGGTAAGCTCAATGAGCCGATGTTGCGATCTGCGGCAGTGATGCGGGCCTTCAATGCCTACAGCAGTGGTCCGCAGCATATGTGGTATTGCGACATCACCGATGGCGATCTCGCCCAGTCGGCTATGTTTGCGGTCAGTGTCTTCAACTTCTACATGCCCGGCTATATCCAGCCCGGTGCCCTGGCGCAGGCCGGTTTGGTGGCGCCGGAGTTTCAGATCACCACTGAAACCACCACCATGACCGTTCAGAACTGGTTGCGGAATGGCATCTACGGCGGGTTCAAGTGGGGTGACATCCGATTGAAACTGGACGGCGAGTTGGCGATGTCCGGCGATCCCACCGGACTGGTGGATCATGTGGCGCTGCTACTTTGTGCGGGCAACATCAATTCGCAAGTACGGCAGATCATCATCAATCAGGTGAGTGCCTGGCCGTCCAGCGATACGTTTGGCCGAACGGCGTTGGCAATCCACCTGGTGTCGATCACGCCGGATGCGGCGGTACAGAAGTAGAGATACGATTGATTTGTAAATGTTGCAAAAAGGCCCGGCTAGGAATAGTCGGGCCTTTGCTTTAGGGGAAGAGACACAGTGGCAATGTTTCCCATTTTCTTAAAGCCAAGCATGCCAGCTTGCCTAATTGGCGCGATCGTCATAAAGCCACCAAAGCAGTGCGTAAATCCAGTCGATTGAGTTTGAGAAGTATTTGTCAAGTGCCTATTTAGATGATAAGTTTCCGGTGTGTCGGTGACCTGCAAGGTGGGACTTCCCGGCGAGGGTCGGTCGACTTTGTCTTCTAACGGAGAGTGAACATGTTTCGACGTGGTTATATCAGTAAAGGCTTTCAAAAAGCAATGTCATTCAGCGCAGCCGTCGCCCTGTTGGGCACGGCCGGCATTGCCCAGGCGAGCCTCTACAACTACACCGACCTTAGCCCCAGCGGTTTCGCCGTGCCACCCGGTGGATATGGCAATCCGGAGCCCCTCGGCGGCACCACCAACGGCAGCCAGTATGTCGGTGATGTGCTGATCCTGAACGGTCACTATCCCCACCCGATCATCTGGAACACCAACGGCACGTTCAACACCGATCTCTACTCCAGCTTTTCGGCGCATGCCGTCGCGACAACCGGGGGCACGCAGATCGGCTATAGTGGCAACGGTGAAAGCCCCACCTTCGATTCCCACGCCATCCTATGGAAGGGCACTCCGGGTAGTTTCGTGGACTTGCACCCCGTTGCTTTCAATCCCGGTCAGATGTCGTCCGCAAACGGGCTATCGCTTTCGGGCAATCATCAGGTCGGTTTTGCGAATGGCCTCGGGCCGAGTCAAAATGCGTTTCATGCGATGTTGTGGAATAACACCGCCGCCAGTGCCATCGATCTGAACCCCACGGGCTACGTCAACACCTACGCCAATGCGACCACGGATACGCAGCAGGTGGGCGAGGGTGCGACGGTCTATAACAACCATGCGTTGCTCTGGACAGGCACTGCCGCCAGTGTGAACGACCTTCATCCCTATGGCTTGGCTCCCAACGGCAGCTCGCAGGCGCAGGGGTTGGATGCGGTTCATCAGGTGGGCTACGTGAATGGTTTAGACGCTTTCCCGGGTCAGCAGCATGCTTATATGTGGACCAGCAGTAGTATCACCGGCGTCGATTTGAATCCCACCGGGTTCACCTACTCTGAAGCCGATGGCGTATTCGGCAACCAGGAGGTCGGCAAGGGATATAGTAGTCTCACCGGCAATCAGTTCCATGCCCTGTTGTGGAACGGCGCTTCGAACGCCGCGATCGATTTGCATCTGTTGCTCCCGGCAAACTTCCAGAAATCGTGGGCGACTTCGATTGACGGCAGCGGGAATGTGTTTGGTTTTGCGTTCGATCCCAGCTCCGGCACTCATGCCATTGAGTGGAGCGTGAACTCGACTCCTGAACCGGCGAGTTTGTGTCTGTTGGGGCTGGGTGCGGGAGCATTGATGGCCCGGCGACGTGGAAAGCAAGCGATGGCCGGCAAATGAGGTTGTGATATTTGAAAATACTGCCGAGGGCTGCAGCGCGGAGAAGGATTCCATCAGGAATCCTTCTTTGCGTTGGCAGGCGTATCGGAAATTCCCGGCCTTCCGGGCCGGCGCTAAACGTATCGTGTTACGTTTAGCGCCGGCTCGGAGGGCCGGAAGTTTCCACCGCCTTTAAAAGACACGTCACGAAATCGCGATTGGTAGGCATCGCGTCCGGATGCCCGATCGCTTCCTCTGCCGTCAACCACAAAATCTCCGAGACTTCGGTAGGCTCGGGTCGAAGTTCATCGTCCAGCAACTCCGCGATCCACCCGAATAACGTCAAAGGACGATCCGGGGATTCCCATCTCCAACACTGCTTGACAGGCCGGATGGAAACCCCCAATTCCTCCCGCATCTCGCGCACCAGGGCGGTCACGAG
>JANXVV010000561.1 GCA_025351525.1 Humisphaera sp.
CGGAGGCACACGTTTTCTGCGGTACGAAAAACGTGTGCCTCCGGCACTACCGCTAAACAATTCGCTGATTTGCATACAAAGTGCACTGACGGCGCGGGTTCAATCACCGCGCCGGCCCGTGCGTTTTGGACGCGTCCGCCATCGCGGCGTTGTCCACCGGCAGGCGAATCGTGAACACCGTTCCTTCCGTCGCCGAACTTTTCACGGAGATTGATCCCTCGTGCTCCTGCACGATTTTGCGGGCGACTGCCAGGCCGAGGCCCGTCCCCCGATTGCCCTTGGTCGAGTGGAACAACTCGAACAGATGACCGGTCATGGTGGGGGGAATGCCGTTGCCGTTGTCGATCACTTCGATCACCGACGTCTGGTTTTCGGCTTCATAACGGCAGACGATGCGGATCAAACCGTGGCCCGGTTCAACCGCGTCGAGCGCGTTGCTGAGCAGATTCATGACCACCTGATGCATGCCGTCCGGATCGAGCGGAATGGCGGGGTGGTCCGGGTCAACATCCGCCAGCACCATCGCCCCCTTTGCCCCGGCGGCGGAGGCGGTCAGTTCCACGCACTCGGCGATCAATCGGTTGGGATTCACCAATTGCAACTGCGGTTCGCGCTCCTTGCTGTAGGCCAGCAGATTCATCGTCAGGTTGTAGATTTTGTCGAGGTTCCGATCGACGACGCGCCAACCCTTGGTGGACTGCACCAGGTTGTTGGCTTTCAGGCCCATCTCCACGACGTCCGCGCCGCCGCGTAAGGCTTGGAGAATGTTTTTGATCGAGTGGGAGAGGGCGGCGGTGGTCTCCCCGATCGCCGCCATGCGTTCGGCTTGCAACTGTGCCTTGTACAGATTCGCGTTCTGAATCGCCAGACCGGTTTGCGAACCGATCGCGGTCAGCAGGCGAAGCTGATCGGGGGAGTAGGTGTAATTTTTCACGGAACTGTCGATGTAGATCACGCCGATGATTTCATCGCCTTCTCGCTCGCCGCGACCGCCCAGCTTTTTAGCCTTGATCGGGACGCAGAGTGCCGATCGGATGCCGAGGTTGTGGACGCTCTTTCCCTTGCTGAAGCGGCGGTCCGCCATCGCGTTGCTCGATAGCACGCCTTCACCGTTCGCCAGCACGTGGTTGATAATCGTGCGCGAGGCGTGAATTTTCTCGGCCTGCGGAAATCGCGAACCGTTCGGATCCTTATTCGCGTCTTTCTCAACTTTGTCCGCTTTATCCGCTTTGTCCCCATTTTCATCGCGGGTGCGGACCACCTTCGGGATCAATTGCTCGCGCTGTGCATCCAGCATCAGCACGATTCCCTTGTCGGCTTTCACATGCTCGAAAATCAAATCCATCACCACTTCAAGCACCTGATCCTCATCGAACGCGCTGCCGAGCGAGGCGGAAAGTTCGTAGAGGATTTTCAGGTTCGCCACCGCGACGGCGGCGGGCTCGGGGACGGCCAGCACCATCGAGTCGTCATTGCTGGCGACGGTGTGCATGATCGCCGAGTCCATGCCGCTTTCCTCCCCCGCGAGATTGACGTTCTTACCGGCGGCCCGCGACACGCCGTACTGCGCTCCGAAAATCAGCAGGGTCCGCCCGACGCGGATTTGATCGCCGGCTTTCAACTGCAGGTTGCGGAGCACGCGCGTGCCGTTGACGTAGGTGCCGTTGGCGCTCGCCATGTCCTTCAAAATCCAACTGCCGTCTTCCGTCGGAATCAGCTCGGCGTGACGACGGCTGACGGTGTTGTCGGTGATCGGTAACTGCCGACTGTCGCGCCCGACAAGCGTCTGCTCATCGGGCACTTCAAATCGCCGTCCTTTGTCCGGGCCTTGTATAACCAGAAGGGTGAGCACGGTGGAAGATTAACCTATCGCATGGAGTCGTCCAAGCGGAAACATTCCATGAATCACCGCATCTTTTCCGAAGATCGCTCGGCGTGTACAATGTCCTCACAATGACTTACTGCCTCGGAATCGTCACGAAACATGGCCTGGTGATGGCGTCGGATTCACGGACCAACGCCGGCACGGATCAGGCCAGCGTCTGCCGTAAAATGTTCACGTTTGAAGTGCCGGGTGAAAGGGCGCTGGTGCTGCTCACCAGCGGGAGCTTGTCGCTCTCGCAATCGGTGGTCAGCCTTTTGCAGGCGGATTTTGATAGAGGGGAAGGATTGGCCCGGGTCACGTCGATGTACGAAGCTGCTCGCGCGATCGGAGCGCAGGTGAGGAAAGTGCGCGAGGTGGACTGCGATCCGCTGGAGAAAGACGGTTATCATTTCAACGTCCACTTTCTGCTCGGCGGGCAGATCGGCGAGGAGGCGCCGCAACTCTACATGATCTATCCGCAGGGGAATCCGTTGCGGGCCACCGAGGAGTCTCCGTATTTGCAAATCGGGGAGACCAAATACGGGCGGCCCATTCTGGATCGCGGGATCAAGTTCGATACAACCTCGCTGGAGGAAGCCGCGAAATATGCACTGATTTCGCTGGACTCGACCATGCGATCCAACGTAACCGTCGGCCCGCCGATCGACATCGTCGCCTACCACGCGGGTGAACTGAAGATCACCCGCCATCGTCGGTTGGCGGAGAACGATCCGCATCTGGTACAGACGCGGCGGCAGTGGGAGCAGGTGCTTCGCCGGGCGATCCATGAGATGCCGTTGGTGACGTTTAACGATGCGCCGGCATTGACGGTATGAATCGCGTCAAAACGTGGTTGACAAAAAAAGAGTCCGGCGGCTTAGC
>JANXVV010000302.1 GCA_025351525.1 Humisphaera sp.
GGTCCAGCCGCTTTCCAGCATGAAGAATGCGCGCGGCGTGAATAAAAACAGCGCCGCCGCCAAAGGGCCCAGACGCGAATGAGGTCGGGCGAAGGCGATGAGGAGCGCGGTCAATCCCATGGCCGCGAGATTGGACCAGCGGTAATCGCCGCCGATCAGATAGCCCGGCAGATCGAGCCAAATGACCGTCGGCGGGTAGGGGAAGCCCTGATGCACCATGCCATCGCGCAATGCGCCGGGGGCATACAGTTCACCGAAGTGATAGATGTCGGGGAAGATGGCCGCGAAGGGATTGTGGCCGGCGCGAAAGGCCCGAAGCCCTTCCATCTGCATCACCCACACATCCATATGCGGCTGCGGCACACTGCGAATCACCCACGCGCCGATCCCGCAAAAAACAACGACCAGCGCAATGAGCAATGCACCGCTTGAACGTGGAAGGAAGAGGATGCCCAACGCGATGACCGCCGCACCGGCGAGGGCGGCGTAGTAGAACGGGGTGGCGCGGAGCAGGCCATCATCAAAGGCATGCCAGGAACCGGGATGATCGTAGGTGAAAAGCTGGAGGAAGTTGAAGGCGATTCCCGCGCCGAAGATCCAACTCGCCGGCCGTTCACGGAGACCTTCGATGATGGAAATACGGGGCAGCAGATAGATCAGCGAGACGGCGACGAGGGTGATCGAAAGCCCGATGAACCCATTGGGCGTGTAGAGTCCATCGCGCAGTTGGATGGCCGACCCGAGTGCCGTGGCCGCGACCGCCAGCAGCCAGGCGTGTTGCCATGGGCTCTGACGTGCGGGGGGGATCTGTAAGATGGGTGAACTCTCCGCCGTTTGAGATTTCATCGTGCGGGGAATGGTACCCGCAGAAGCCGAGAGTGGCTAAACATGCGCGTCAATCGCAGTGTCGATGACCTTCACCGTGGCACGGGCTTCCAGCCCGTGTTAGCGGGCATGTGCGTACAAAAACATTTTATTGGAGAGGCTTCTTTAGATATTAAATCGTCAACACGGGCTGGAAGTCCGTGCCACAACCAGGGTTCACAGTCACTTCACCTAAAAAAGCTTATCGCACGCCGAGCATCCCTTTCACCAGCGCCGCAGCGGCGGCGAAAAAGATTCCAAGCTGCATGATCGACGACACCGCAGGGACAATCCAGGTCAACATCGGAGCACACTTCCGCCGAGGGGACAGACACGTAAATGAAACGTGTCGGACGTGACCAGCCGCTCCGCGACTGTCGGCCCTGACATCCTGTGGGCACATCACTCGGTCTCAACCCTTGTCCCATCGACAGGAATCCAGTGATTCCTCGTGTACTTGCGGGAAGATTGGTGCGGATTATGCCGCCGATAACGGTTGGCCGGATCGCACCAGCATTGAGATACCCTTAGTTATCGGCACACCGGTTTCCGGACGTGAACAAACGGAACAGACTCCCCAGATTCTCGCGAAAAATCTTTTAGGTAATTGTTCGGTCCCACCCGATAGATTGGGCATTGCCACCGAACGGAAGCCGAACGATGGTGGGAATAAGTGGTGTCGATTTGTAACTTTTTTGAGGAGATTGCCATGACCGGATTTGCCCCCACGCTTGAAATTTGTGACGCACGGATTTTTGCCCCTTTGGTTGTTGTCGTGCGTGAAACAAAACTGACGACCCCTCGGGATCGATCGATGCAGTTACGTTTGGAAGCGGGATTGGATCGGATGCTGCGCGACATCGAGCGGTTGGAGGAAACGGAACGGTGGGATGGAATGTCGTGAATGCGTCTGGCATGAGATGTTTAGCGCCTTCCCGAAGGGACGGGATTTTTTTCCGTGGATGTGAAGAAATCTCATCCCTCCGGGACGGCACTAAACGTGAAAGGATTTACGAAAAGCTCACGTCGTCAATCATGCACGGAAGAGGCGAGGATTCTCCCGCACAAACGTCGCGGCATCCTGCACTTTGATGCCGGGCAATCTTTGCCGAAACCGCCTGCCGGCGTCGGTGCGGGAGTTTGGCAGTGAGAGAAGATCCTTGTCGTGAGAGATGATGTGAGTGGCGTTGCCGGCGATGGCGAGTTCGATGAACATCGCATCATCCGGATCGCGGTCGAATTCGAAACGAACTGAAACAGGCTCGAACACATCGGCGGGATAACGCAGGCGGGCTAGAAAGTCCGCAATATTCAAATCTGAGAACCCCGGGCCGCGAGTGCTAAACATTGGATGTTTGAGAATCAGGCGATATTCGTCAAGCACCACAACGCTCAGCAACAGCAAAATGCGCCGCACTTCACAGGCCCTGATAAGCATTGCTGAAGCACACTGAACATCAAGGGTCGCTTTGATAATCGTATTCGTATCGACAACGATTCGGTGGGTGTCGCTCACCTCAGTGCCCATTCTTTTTGAGTCGGCGCTCTTTGCGCACTTTGTCCACCATTGCGTCAATCTCCGGTTCCGACAGCCCCTTCAACGCTTCGCGGATGGGTGCCGCCGACTCAAAGAAAGTCGAGTTTTGAATTTGCTTCATTCGATCAAGATGGTCCTCCACCACCTCTTTTAGATATTGTTCCGTCGATACGCCCCTTCGATTCGCCTCGCGAGAGAACTCGTCGATTTTCTTCACGGGCAGCTTTAATTTCTCAAGAATTCCGGTTGCCATGATCGTTTACTCCTTCGCCGGATTATAGCATCCTCTCAAGCATCAAAATACTTAGCCTGCGGATGATGCACGATGATCGCATCCGTCGACTGCTCCGGCACCAGCATGAAATTCTCGCTGAGCGTCACACCGATGCTGCCGGGATCGAGCAGTTCGACAATCTTCGTCCGATCCTCCAGATTCGGGCATGCCCCATACCCGAAGCTGAATCGGCTGCCGCGATAGCCCTGCTGAAAAAGCTCCTTCACTTTCGATGAATCCTCGCTGCCGAAACCCAGTTCCTGCCGCATGCGCTTGTGCCACATTTCCGCCAGCGCCTCGGCACACTCCACGCCGAAACCGTGCAGGTAGAGATAGTCCTGGTACTTGTTTTCCTTGAAGAGTTCCTGCGCCAGCTCGCTTGATTTGTCGCCGACGGTGACGAGGCTCATGCCCAGCACATCGTACTCCCCGCTCTCGACGGAGCGGAAGAAATCCGCCACGCACAATCGCCTTCGCGTGTCCTGTCGTGGGAATTTGAATCGCATCCTCTCACGCGGCTTGCCGGTCGGCTTCAAACCGCACGGCCCGGCATGACACGTACACCCTTGAAATTCCTCGACGTGATACACGATCAACTCATCCCCCTGCGACTGCACGGGGAAGTAGCCATAGACCACTTTGGGATCGAGAAACTTTTCCCTGACCGCCCGCTTTTGCAAATCGGCAAACACCGGTTTCGCAATTTCTTCGATCGTGGCGTCGTAGTCTTCCTCGCTCAACGCCTTTTTCTTAAAACCCCATTGGCCAAGGAACAGCGCGTTGGGATTGATGTACGGAAACACCTGCTCGACCGGGATGCCCGTCACCTC
>JANXVV010000566.1 GCA_025351525.1 Humisphaera sp.
GATTTGGAATCGCGAGGCGTGGAATTGGCTTCCTGATTCAACACCAGCCCCCAGGCGATAGCCACCGGGTCCAATGTCCGCGACTCTAATTTTGCCACGATGCTTTTCGCGTCGGAAACGTTCCCGACGGCACGGAGGGCAAACGCCCGCATGGCGAGAAATTCCGCATCGAGTTGAACGGTCGACCCGGCGAGCTTATCGGAGCGGGCGATCAGTTCCGGCCATTGCCGCAACTCCCACAATCGCCGATGCAAGGTCGCTTGCGCCTCGGGCTGATCGACGGAATCCGCCGCGCGGCGCAGCACGTTCATCGCCTCGTCATACAGGCCGAAACGATTGAACTGATCGACGAGAATCGTGGAAAACTGCGCATCCGGGGCCGGTCGACCCGCCGCCAAACGCAACCAGTCGGCCGCAGAACGCGTATCGAGCTTCTTCCCCGGTGCAACGGGATTCGGGTCAGAAGGCAGTTCGGCGACTTCGAGCGAAAACGCCTTGAGCACCTCGAATCTCGGGTCGACCGATCCATCGGGCAGCTTGTTCTCCGGGTCGACGCGCAGTTGCTCGGCCAAACGAACGATCTCGGGCCTCGGTTTGCCCAACTCCCTCATCGCGGACAATCGCTGCATCTGCGCGGCGAGATCGGTCGGCACCTGTTTTAAAAGCCGATCCAGCGCCTCCTGGCTCTTGGCCCAGTTTTTCATCCGGGCATTCGTCAACCCCAGTACGCGAAGCGCGACCGGGTCTTTGCCGTTCAAATGTTCGAGCAGTTGTTCGGCGGCCTCTTTGGCCTCGGTGTCGTGCCCGACTTGCACGTACAGCGACATCAACTGTCGGCGAGCATCATTCTGCGTCGGGTCGATGCTTAGGAAATATCGCAGTGCCGAAATTGTCTCTGAGATCTCCTGATGATTGGCGGCCGGCACGCGCAACCGCGCGGCGATGAACGCCACCAGTGCCGAGGCGTCGTCCGGATGATAATGCAGATATTGCCGGAGCAGTTCGACGGCTTTCGCCGGGTCGCCGTGGCTTTCGGCAGCCAAGCCTTCCCGCTTCCAGGCGAGGTTCTTCAAATGCAGTTGGTGACTTCGATATTTGTAGAATCCGAAAATGCACGATGCGCCGAAAAGCGCCACCGCGAGCAGCAAGGTCAATCGCGATCGAGTGGTTTTTTTCAAGGGCATTTATATTCCATGCGGGTGGCAATCTTTTACGTAGCATGGGCTACCAGCCCATGTTTTTCAACTCAAAAACAGGGGCTGGTAGCCCATGCTACGAATTCGTTCACAGACTCTCAGGATGACAATCACTGCTCACTCAATCTCATACAATCAAGTCGACACCTGCTTCTTCGGCACCCCCACCGGATCATTCTTACTGCTCGGCACTCGCGTCGACACCGCGTTGACCACCGAACCGGCAGCGCGTCCGTCGCTTTTCCGAGGCGACGCCGCTTGTGACTGGCGGCCATTCCTGGACATCATCGAATGCGAGCTCGACAAATATTTCGTGCCTGACGCGTAGACATCCTGGCCTCTCGCCCTGTTGAATACAAACCCAATCACGCGGGCGCCGATCGTGTGCAGGTGATTCAAACAATGCTCGGCCAGCGGGCGATGCTCTCCTCGCGAGACGGCCAGGATCACCCCATCGGCGGCGGCGGCAACCACTGAGGCTTCGAGGCTGCCCGGAATCGGACCGGTGTCGATTAAGATGATGTCGAATTTACGCCGCGCCTGTTCGATGATGTGCCGGATCGCGATCGGTGAAAGCTGGCTGACGTGTTCCGAACAGGCACGGCCCAGCGGCAAAATGCTCAGGCCCGGCACGCCGGTCTCTCCGATGCAATCGCTGAACTCCTCACCGGTCATCGCGTCCAACAGGCCCATCGATTCCCGATTCTGAATCGCGAGTGCGGCGGTCAGATCCGCCTCTTCGATGAAATCCAATTCCAGCAACATCTGCCCGATGCGCTTGTTGGCGCCGCGCGCAAGTCGCAGCGCTTGATTCAATTGATCGGGTGTCACCCGCCCACTTCGCCGCAGGATTTTACCGAGCTTGCGGCGAATGATCGCGTCCACTCTTGCCGACAATCCACCACCGACCATGTCGCAGTCAATCAGCAGCGTGCGGGAATTGGCATGGGCGAACGAAACCCCCAGGGCGTGCGTCAAAGTCGTTTTGCCCGTGCCTGCCACCGGACTTGTGACCGCAAACACGCTGTGATTTTTGTTCCCACCCTGAATCTGCAGCAGGCCGCGGATCTGATGGACGCAATGGCTGACGAGCGCCGCCGCTTCCGGGTCATTTGACTGATTCGGCAGCTCCGGCAGAAGCCCTAACAGCGGTACGAGATGGAATCGACTGGCGGTGTCGTCGGCAAACCGAAGGCGCCGATCCGAAAACCCGACGCCAAGCACCAGCCCTAGCCCCAACAACCCGCCCGCCGCCCAACCGATGGCGGCAAAACGCAGCCGGTCATCCTGATGCGGTTCCAAGGCCCGGTCGCCGAAACTGGCAACGGTGATTCGACCGGAGATTTGCCCCTCGGTCTTCAACTGCTCGATGCGCTGATGGGTAGTGTCCAGATCCTGCTTGATGTCGTCCGCCTCGGCCTTCAATTGCTTGATGCGAAGATCCTGCTGGCCCAGCTCCAGCAATTCCTGGCGGGCTTTGTCGGCGATTTTTTCCAGATCGTCGAATCGCGCCCGAACGCGATCCAGCGACTGCTCGTGCGGCATTCCCAACGCGGTGGGCGACGGCAAGTGGTCGGCCAATTCCCGATAATGAGCGGCGTAAAGCTCGATCGAAGCGTTCACCTCGGTCAATTCATTGTCCGTCTGATGCCATCGCGGCGAGGATTGAAGAATGCCGCCCGCGCGCAAAGATCGCAACCGCTCTTCAATCGTCATGCGATCGGAATAAAGCTTGGCCATGCCCCGGTCGACGGAGGCGATTTCCTCGATTGAAATCTCCCGCTTGGACCCAGGCTTTGGATCACCCGCCGGTTGTGTTGCCGCGACGGCGGTGCCGGCGAGCAGTCGCCGAAGGTCGTTCAACTCCGTCTCGTATTTTTGCAATTCCCCGGACTTGAACTGAACCCGCGACTCCAGATTATCCGTCCCCGCAAGCCCCGCCATCTCCAGCACCCGCGCCCGTGCGCGCCCCATATCCCCTTCCAGCCGCGAGCGGCGACCTTCCAGAATGTTCATCCGCTCCGCACCGCTTTCCTTATCCGTCTCCGTGTAAAACTTCATGAAAGCGCTGATCACCGCCTTCGCCCCGACCCGCGCGGCCTGCGGATCTTTATCGACCATGTCCACATACACGAACTGCCCATCGTGCGTCACGTGCAGCGATTTAACGAACTCCAAAACGGCCTTGTCGGAATTCCCGCGCTTCAGGGCCACCCATTCTCGATCTTCCATCGCCTCGTTGCGCACCCTCTCGCCCTGCAGCATGTTGGCCTGGGCCTGAACATACGCTTCGAACATCGGCAGCGACCCTTTTTCCTCGTCGCCGCGATCCATCACGCGCAGCACGATCGGTTTGACCTGCAGCGCCGCACGGCTTTGATAGGTGACCGTCGCCAGCTTGAAGCCGGCCCACCCGCCCAGCACGCTGCCGCACACGCACAGCAGCATCACCCAGCGGTATCGCCCGCGAAGGAGCTGATGCGCCGTGTGAAACGGGCTGGGAACGGGTTGATCCGCAGGGTGCGGGGACGGGGCATGGACCTGCCGTTCCGGTAGACGCCCTTCGATGGACACCAGCGCACGCGATGAAGATTCCGGTATATGTATCAAGGTAATGACCCACTCTGAACCGCCTCAATTAACGGCTGGCTGGCCATGACAAATGCCCTGAATGCCTCCTGCCGTTCCTCCCGGGAAACGCCGCCATCAAACGCCAACTGAAACTGCGCCGCGCCGAAGAATCGTTTGTTCAGATCCGACGCCGCCGCCTTGGTTGCCTCCATGTCCCGCTCGATTCTGCCCGTGGGCATCACGATGAAATTGTCGACGACAATCGACATTCCTTCCATCAACGACCTGCGCGTAAATTCATATTCGGTCCCATCGATCCGCATCGGCCCGACATTCCAATCCGTGGCGATCGCGGCATCTTTGTTGAAACCGCGCGTCACGTAGCAGATCGGTGGATAATGATCCATGATCGCCCGCGCATCCGGACACTGGACGAACAAAAAGCTCACTTCCGTCCCGCTGGATAAATTGCGATACATACGGCTGATCAACACGTTGGGCCGCAGCATCCGCGAAGCATCCGCCGCCACTTCCACGTCTTTCCCGACCCACGGGCCAAACCGCAGCGGCACCCGATCGGCGGCGGCCCTCACCCGCGCATGATAGACGACCGCGTTCTTCGGCGGCAGCAGCGACCAGCGCTCGGCACCCATGCCACCGAGCAGCAGGAGGGAAATGCAAAATGGTATCGCGCGATTCAACATGGCTGAACGAGGCCCTCGACAAGCGGAGCGGATGGCGGCAGATCGACCGGCAACATCAACCACCGCAACAGATGCACGCCCAACATCAACAAACCGAACGCAACCAGCAACATGACCCATCCGCTGATATCGTGAAACCGCTCGGCGGTCCGCGTGGAGGTATGGGCGAACATCCACACCGTCGGCACCAGGCGAATCACGTTGCACACCACCGCCAGCACCGGACTGGCCAACAAAAGCAGCCAGCGGACATAAGCTCGCAACGGCGTGGTGAACGCATACAGATAGGAGACGATCACCAGCGTGATGACCATCCGCATCCCGTTGCACGCCTCGGCGATTGCCACGGCAACGCCGTTGGCGGTGATAAGGCTGCCCTGCCGTTCGACGACCATGCCGAAGGTTTCGCAGATCGCCTGGGTGATCCGCGCGGTCACCAACTGCATGGGAGCCGAAAACTGCTGCCGTCGCTCACCGGCCATCGGAATCAGAAACAGCAGCGCGCCGAACGCCGGTAAAAACCGGATGAGCAAATCCGTCCCGTAGACACTGACAATTCCACCGACCAACACCCCGATCGCACCGAGATGCCAAAGGGTGTGCAACTGATGGCGATATCCCATCGACCACAAGGCCCAACCGGCGACGACGATCAGAGGCCCGACCCATTGGTGCCGAACGACGACGGTTTGCAGGGCCGCTCGCCGCGCGAGAAAAATCCAAATGAACGCGATGGGAGCCAACAGGACATGGCTCGACTCCTCATCGTGTAACCCGGTGTAGGCCAGATCATACCAGGCATCATACGTCGCGGAAAAGCCGGCAACGGAAAGGACCGCCACACCGCAGCACTTCAAAAAGAAAGGCCCTCGCCGTCGATCGTTCGATGATTCATGAGTGCCTTTCATATTGCCCGATAGATGCGACGAGGCTTCTGCGGTCATACGGAATCCGGATGGATCGGTTCATCCATTCATTGACGGTGCGGACTTCCACCCTTCATGCTGGAGGGCAGCAGTCCCCTGCCGCCGATGTCACCTTATACGACGCACCTAATCTTGAATCAGAAACGGTGGAAGTCAATTATATTTGAATGGATTCAGGAATCGCTGAGGAAGAATTCAATGAAATCCGACAAAAATTTCTCGATTATTCAAATTTTTAGCTTGAAGTCGCTTTTTTTTATGATATGACTTGAAAATCCAAAAGCGGCATAGGTGTTTGCCTGATGCCTTTCAATCTTTTGGTTGGATTCATTTCAAGAGTTCGCGCAGATCGGTCATCGGAGAAGTGAGACGGCTTAAACTCAGTGCTGTTCCAATGAACTTTGGACGGCAGAAAGCAGGGCAGAACACATGCGGAATCGTTCAAAAATCGGCAAAATTCTCAGTGCAATCGTTGTAGTTGGGCTGGCTTCGGCCTATCCCGCCATGGCGGATGTGGTGAATGGTGGGTTTGAAGCCAACGGATCACCCGAACCCATTTCGTGGAGCGTTATCGGTAACACGTCCACGCAGATCACCAGTTATTATACTCCTGTGCAGGGCGTTCAACAGGCCGTACTTTCAAACGGGCAGGCCTCGATCAACGGTTCCGCCAACGGATCGACCACGAATATCAGCGGTGCGGGGGGTCTCAACAGTTTCTTCGGAATCGTCTTTGGATCGCCCGTGAAGAGCGGTTCCGGTATCAAGCAAACCTTTACCGCTAATGCCGGTGACATCCTCAAGTTTAGCTATGACTTTGTCACCACCGATCCGAACAACGCCGACCAAGGCTTCTACACTTTGCAGGGACCGTCGGGTCCGACGGTGTTGAACAATTTCGCCAACGCACTTCAGTCGGGCCTCACCACGGTGGTAATCGGCGACGGCTTGATCTACGATGATTTCAATCCCGGCAAGCAGACCCTTTACCAGAACGTTCAGTTCACACTGGCAACCACCGGTACCTACACGCTTGGTTTCGGCATCACCAACGTGAACGACCAAACCGGTGTGTCCGGTTTGCTTCTCGACGCCATCTCCGTCACTCCCCTTCCCTCCGCTGCCTGGGGTGGAATGGCGATTCTCGGTGGCCTCGGCCTGACCCAACTCGCCCGCCGTCGCAAGACCGTGCTGGCCTGAAGAAAACGCCTGTCTCCTCAATCAAAAGAATGCCCCGGTGGCTTATGCCACCGGGGCTTTTTGTTTGCCCCCATTTTTCAAGCCAAAATAGCAGCCACGGATGGGCACGGATAAACACGGATAAAGACAAGAAAACAGAATTGTTTAGAACTCAACTGCATTCGCCGTAGCATGAGCTACCAGCCTATGCTACGAAAGCCTACACCTTTTTTTCAGCGAGCCCTGAGAGAAATCTCTGTACTATGTTGCATTCAGCCGTGCCCCATCCGTGGCAATTCTCCTCTTCGCTTGCTCACCGGCCTGCTATGACCTCCAGCTTTCCCCGGCCGCGGATGTCTTCCGAAGAACTGCCCACCCACACGTCATACTCCCCCTGCTCCGTCAGAAACCCGTGACTCTTCACATCGTAAAACGCCAGCTTTGCCGCTGGAAGTTCGAGGGACACCGTCTTCGTTTCGCCCGGATTCAACGTCAGACGCTTGAAACCGCGCAGCTCTTTGGCTGGCCTTTTGACGCTGCTGATCTGTTGATGAACGTAAAGCTGAACGACTTCATCTCCCGCCCGCTCACCGGTGTTTTTCACATCGACGCGGACCGTCACGTTGCCGTCCGCTGCAACTTTCTCGCTCGACAGATGGATCGGACCATATTCAAACGACGTGTAGCTCGATCCATGCCCGAACGGAAAGAGCGCCTTGCCGTTCAGATACAGGTACGTGAAACCTTTCGTCACATCGTATTCATCCTGACCCGGAACCTGCTCGCCCGACTGATAGACCGTCAACGGCAACCGGCCGGCGGGGTTCACGTTGCCGAAAATGACATCCGCAATCGCATCGCCGCCTTCCTCACCGTTCCACCAGGCCTCGATCATCGCCGGCGCATGTTCCGCAATCCAGGGCACCGCCAGCGGGCCGGCGTTCATCTCCACCACGATCGTTTTCGGATTGGCCGCCAGAACCGCCTTCACCAGTTGCTCCTGATTGCCGGGAAGTTCCAGCTTCGCGCGATCATGGCCCTCGGCTTCGATGTCCAGATTCGTCCCCACAAACACGATCGCCAC
>JANXVV010000608.1 GCA_025351525.1 Humisphaera sp.
AGCAAGCACAGGTCTCGGAGTACCGCGACCTGTGGCACCCACCTTCGTCACAGGAAACATTGTTGTCCTATTCCTAAGCATTCTCATCTATTTCACTTCTTCCCGAACGCATACAAATGATCCCCCGTCCGAACGAACACCTGCCCGTCGGAAACCACCACGCTTGCCCGCGAGGGGCTATCGGTACCCAGCGATTGGCGACTCAAAATCTTTCCATCGACGGCGGCCACTACAACCACATCGCCGCTCTCGTTCATGCAATAGATTTTTCCGTCCGCTCCGGTGGGAGACGAACGGAAAACGGATTTCCCGCCGAGATCCACCGACCACTTTTTATCGCCGGTTTTCGGATCGAGGCAATAGAGCGGATTTTTCCGATCGCCATCCAAGACGTACAATTTTCCCTCGTAGAAAAGAGGGGCGCAGACATCGGTTGTCACCTCCGTGCTTTTCCAGGCGAATTTGGCCTCGCTCGATTCTCCCCCGTTCGGTTGGATCGCAAACATCATCCCGTGTTTCGGCGGCGAGGCGAATATCAGGCCATCCCCTGCCGTGGCGGAGGCGACGGTGCGGTAGGAATGGCTTTTCGTCGGGTTGTAATTCTGCGTCCGCCATAATTCCTTGCCGTTGTCTGGATCGTGGCCCGTCACATAATCGCCGCCGACGATGACGATCTGCGATTTACCATTCACTTCGATGGGCAATGGCGTGGTATAGGCTTCGTGCGATTCTTCAAGGGCATCGGTGGGACGGATCACCCGCCACAGATCTTTGCCGGTGGCCGGGTCGATGCAGAGAAGGTACGAGTCCGCCGGCGCTGCGGATCCCGAAGCCGCCGCCCCGCGCGAAGGCACCGGCGTATCGCGATGCAGCACCGGCACGTATAGCTTTCCACCAAACAGAAGCGGGCTGGCGGAATAGATCCACTGCATGTGGAATTTGCCGAAATCTTTTTCGATGTTGCGGGCCCAGAGCGGGTTGCCGCTGTAATCGAACGCCGCCAGATCACCGGTGCCGTAATAGAACCAGACGGTTTTGCCATCGGTGATCGGCGAAGGGGAAGCCATGTCGTTGCGCTGGTTGGTGGCGTAGCCGTAACCGGTCTCTTTCTGCCAGAGAATTTTCCCGTCTTTTTTGTCCGCACAGAGCGCGACCAGTTTTTGCGTCTTTTTATCGAACGCCGTGAAGAAGATTCGATCGCCGAAGATCACCGGCGTGGCGCAGCTGGGCCCCGGCATCTCCGTCGACCAGGCCAGATTGGATTTGACATCGAGCGTCTCCGGCAGCTTCGTCTCGGTCGTCGACCCGTCAAAATGCGGCCCGCGCCACTGCGGCCAATTCTCCGCGCGAACGGAAGTCGAAAGCAACATCGCAGCCGCCATCGCGATACAGATTCGTGTCGTCTTGGTCATGGGTGTCCTTGGAGGAAGAAGCGCCAGTTGCCGGTTGTTAGTTGCCAGTTGCCAGCGAATGCGAAAAGCATTGTCTTTTTCCGGCAACTGGCAACTAACAACTGGCAACCCGCATTTCTTATAGTCCCGAGACAGCGCGGAGTTGATGTGATAGGAATGGTTTTATGAAACGAATTGTCTGGTGTCTCTCGATGATGATTTTCGCCGCGCCGGCTTTTGGCGGGGATTGGCCGCAGTGGGGGCACGATAGCACGCGGAACATGGTGTCGACGGAAAAGGATTCGCCGGAATCCTTTAATCCCGGCAAACCGATCGAAGGCAAAGATCAGATCGACCCGGCCACCACGAAAAACGTGAAGTGGGTCACCAAAATCGGCGGACAAAGTTTCGGCAATCCGACCGTCTCGGGCGGGAAGATTTTTCTCGGCACCAACAACGACGCCCCCCGCAACAAAGATCGCACCGGCGATTTCGGTGTGCTGATGTGCCTGGATGAAGCCACCGGGAAATTTCTCTGGCAGTTGACCGTTCCCAAACTCGCCGCCGGGAAGGTGAGCGATGCGGAGAACATCGGGCTGTGCAGCTCGCCGACCGTCGTGGGAGATCGGCTGTATATCGTCACCAATCGCTGCGAAGTGCTTTGCCTGACCACCGAAGGATTGGCGACAAAAAACGAGGGGCCGTTCGTCGATGAAGCCAAATATGTCGGCGGAGAGGTCGGCCCGACCGATGCCGACATCGTCTGGCGATACGACATGCGCGATGAACTCGGTGTGTTCCCGCACCAGATGACCAGCAGCTCCATCCTCGTCATCGGCGACCGCCTCTACATCACCACCTCCAACGGCGTCGACTGGACCCAAAGGCACGTCCCCAACCCCACCGCCCCCGCACTCATCTGCCTCGATCGAAAAACCGGCAAGCTGCTGGGTGTGGAAAAATCAGGCATCAGCTCGCGCATCTTCAAATGCACCTGGTCCAGCCCTGCCGCCGGTAAAATCGGAGACAAAGACCTCGTCATCTTCGGCGGGGGTGACGGTTACTGTTACGGCTTCGATCCGGTCCCCGCCGACGGTGTGCTGAAGGAAATCTGGCGGTGCGACTGCAACCCACCGAGCCGTCATATGAAGGATGACAAGCCACTGAAATACGGCACCGACAAAGGCCCAAGCGCCATCACCGCCACGCCGGTCTTTTTCAACAATCGCGTCTATGTCGCCACCGGCCAGGATCCTGAAAACGGCAACGGTGCCGGCGCGCTCACTTGCATCGATGCGATGAAGACCGGTGACATCACCGCCACCGGAAAACTCTGGACCTACGAGGAAATCTACCGATCCATGTCCACCGCCTCGGTGATGGATGGCCTGGTCTACGTTGCGGATTTCGGCGGCATGGTCCACTGCGTCGATGCCGACACCGGGCAGGTGTATTGGACGCACGATACCGAAGGCGCCACCTGGGGATCGACGCTCGCCGCCCCAGGCCATTTATACATTGGCAGCGAAGCGGGGATATTGACAATTCTCGCCACCGGCAAAGAAAAGAAAGTGATCGGCACCATCAGCTTCGACGGCATCCTCTATTGCTCCCCCGTCATCGCCAACGGGGTGATGTACCTGGAAACCGACAAATATCTGTACGCGATTCAAGCGAAGTGAGAAGTTTTATGAATCGAAAAAAGAAATTGAACCACATAGATCCCATCGCAGCCCGGACACAATTGACAAAGGGGGAACCGCGAAGTCGCGAAAGCGCGAACTTGAACGCGAAGGAAATTCCTTTTTTGATTTCTTCGCGTTGGCCTTCGCGCTTTCGCGCCATCGCGGTTGCTATTTTCGTTCGGCGAGAAGAATTTGATCGACCGCAATATCGAGAGGGCAGGGAGAAGACGAGTAACAGCAAAATAAATTTTGTTCTATTCTTTGCATTCTCTGTGCTCTCTGTGATCTCTATGGTCAATCTCCCCGTCCTACGCGCAGAGATTCCGCCCGCCGGCGCGCTCCTCTATACCAACGATTTCGAAAAAGCACCCGAAGGGAATCCGCCCGGCGACATCGTGGTGCTCGGCGGCACCTTCTCCGTCAAAGTCGTGGACGGCAACAAGGTGCTCGAAGTTCCCGGCGATCCGATCGACGGTTACGGGTTCCTCTTCGGCCCGGAAGCTCAATCGATCCTCAACGTCTCCGCCCGCATCTTCGGCACCGCCACCGGTAAGCGCACCCCGGAATTTGGCGTGGGGCTGGCCGACACGAACGGCTACAAAGCCTGGATCATGCCCTCCACGAATCAACTGCAAATCCTCAAGGGCGAAGAAGTGAAAGCCACCGCCCCCTTCCCCTGGAAATCCGGCACCTGGACGACATTGCGGCTACAGGTTCGCAAAGTTGCAGACGGAAAATATGCCGTCGAAGCCAAAGCCTGGGAACATGGAAAGGAAGAGCCCAAAGACTGGATGGCCACATTCACCGAAACCGAAGAGTTGCCCAAAGGCCGTCCCTCCGCGTGGGGTTCGCCATATGCATCCACCCCGATCCAATTCGACGATCTCTCCGTCTCCGCACCGACTGACAAATGAGGATAACGCTCAAGCCGAGGGCGTCGTCTACGGCTTCCGCCCTCGGCTTGTAAATTCATCAGTTCCATGCCCCAGCACTTCATCTACCACAGGTTTGATGTCCTCGTAATCAAAACCGCGCCGTTGCAGCATGCCGACCAACCGCCGCTTCGCGACCACCGGATCGAGCTTGCGCAGGCGCGGGGCCTGCTTGATAGCCAACTCCCGCGCCACCGCCAGACTGTCGCTCTTCGAGTAAACATCCTGCAACGCGCCTTCCGCCACTTCCCCGCTCACCCCCGCCTTCCGCAATTCCATGAATGCCCGTCGACGCCCCTGGTGCTTGCGCTCCGCCGCGCTCAACGCCTTAGCCCTGGCGAACCGCGCATCGTCGACATACCCAAGCCGTTGAAGCTCATCGAGCACCGTGCCGATCACCGCGTCGCCATATTCGCGGCGCATCAATTTTCGCTGCAATTCCGAACGACTATGCAGGCGGGCACTGAGATATTCCAACCCTTTGTCGAAACATTCCTGCCGAACTTCCCCGGCTTCGATTTCGGTGACGTGTTGAGCCGTGAGATCCAATCCCACCCTCAGGTGGAATCGGGCGACGACGTTAAGGTTGACGCCAAAGGCGAAGGAGCCGTCGAGGAAAATGTTACGTCGATTGGGCCGTTTCTTCTGCTCGGAAATTTTGGTGATGATGGGCATCGGCGATCAGGATTTTTGCTGCATAGCAGAGAAGCGATGTAACGCGTCCCCCCACCGGAACCGAATTATTGGCGCGGATAGTATACCCCCGACCCGTCTCCGCGTACACTTGCGGGATGATTCCTTTACGTTTTGCCCTGGAGAAGCCCCATCGTGATTAAAACTCCCCCCGCCCCCGACGCGCCGGTTGAAACCAAGTTGGACGATGAGAAGCAGCGTCGCCGGCTGGAAAGCGCCCGCCAGTTCGCGATTGACGCGGCCCGGTTGGCCGCGCAAACGCACTGTAATAACATCGTCATTCTCGATGTTTCGGCCGTCTCACCGATCACCGATTTTCTGGTGATCGCCACCGGCACCAGCGCACGGCAGATGCGCACCGTGTGCGAGGAAATCCAAGAAATGGGCGCGGCCCGCAATGTCCACGCCCTGTCCAAGACCAACTTTGAAAGTGAGAACTGGGTGCTGGTCGATTTTGTCGACACCATCGTTCACGTGTTCAACACCGAAGCCCGGCTATTTTACGATCTGGACAATCTGTGGGGCGACGGGAAAAAGGTGGAGTGGCGGGAGGGGTTGTGAGTCGGAAATGGGTGCTTTGAATAAGGTGGCATGGGCGTCTCGCCCATGCATTTCTTCGGCCAAAAA
>JANXVV010000622.1 GCA_025351525.1 Humisphaera sp.
AATCGCCGCCTCGCGCGGACGCAGGCGGAACTGCTGAAAAATCTCCTTGTCCAATCCCAACTCGGCGATCAATTTATTCCGCGTGACGAGATCATCGCGATCACCCTTGCGGCCATACATCGCAATCAGCACATACCCGGCGGCGTTCTTTCGGAACTCATCGCCCTTCTCGCGCACCAACTCGTAATACATTGCGATATTCTTCTGCTCAATCTCATCGTGGCGCTTCAGATAATCGGCATAGGCGGGATTGCCGGCGGACGATTTGGCGACGCTTTTCGCGGCCCTGGCGGAAGCGGCATCGGCGGCGGCGATCGCACTTACTTCCATCTTGTTGCCATACTTGCCCTTTTCACTCATTCCCGGTTCGACGGTGCTGGCGAAAATGCCATGCAGCGAATAATAATCCGCCGTCGGAATCGGATCGAATTTATGATCGTGGCAGCGGGCGCATGCCACCGTCAACCCCATGGTGGTTTTACTCAGGGCATCAATGCGCTCGTCGATCAAATCGTTTGGATTTTGAAACCGCTTGCCCACGGTGATGAATCCAAGAGCCGCCAGTCGGCTGGGATCGCGCTCGGCAATCGACATTTGATCGACGGCGATCTGCTCCATCAAAAACTGGTCGTATGGCTTGTCTTCGTTATACGAACGGATGACATAATCGCGGTACGTCCAGGCATGGGCATACCGATATTCCTGACCGCGCGGGTTACCCTCAATGCCGGTGGTGTCGCTATATCGCGCGCTGTCCAGCCAGAATCGACCCCACCGCTCTCCATAGTGCGGCGAAGACAGCAACCGATTCACGACCTTCTCGAACGCGTTAGGGGCCGTGTCGGCCACAAACGTCGCGACCTCGTCGGGCGTGGGCGGAAGTCCGATCAAATCGTAGCTGGCCCGACGGATCAACACTTCCTTCGGTGCGGCCGCCGACGGCTTCATGCCATTCTGCTCGAGCTTTGCCAGCACGAACGAATCGACCGGCGAGTGAACCCAGGCCGCATCTTTCACCTGCGGAACCGCCGGCCTTTTGACCGGTTGATACGCCCAGTGCGAGCGGGCTTTGTCGTTCATTCCGGTCATCTTGCTGCCGGCCGCCGTGACGCGCGGATCGGGCGCGCCCATTCGCACCCAGGTCGTCAGGTCGGCGATCTCCTTCTCGCTCATCTTCTCGCCCTTGGGGGGCATTTGCAGATCGGCATCTTTGTAGTTGATCGCGACAAGCAGTTTGCTCTTGGCCGGGTTACCGGGAACGATGACCGGGCCATTTTCGCCGCCCTTCATCCAGCCCTCGCGGCTATCCAGCAACAACCCGCCTTTGACCTTCCCACCCGATTCGGTGCTGTGGCATTTATAGCAGTTGGCCGCGAGAACCGGGCGGACTTTCGCCTCGAAGAAATCCAGTTGCGGCTTGGTCAACTCCGGGGCTTTAGCGGTGGGTTGCGCCGGCGTGACCTGAGCAGGCGGTGCGACGGGTGCCGGAGCCACTTTGACTTTCGCGGCCTGTGCCGTGATGGCGAGGGCTGCCACTGCGGCACAGGCGATCGACGTGGAAAGAAAGATTTTTGGATTCATCGCAATTCCCGAGTTTTTGCTCACCCTTTTTCGATGCAACGAATTACTAAAAATCTACGGCGATTTTCCAGTTGGAACTCTGTCGTGGCACGGGCTTCCAGCCCGTGTTTGCGATCCAAAATCCGGAAAATATTTGCTTTGAAAGTTATTTCGTCGCACATACCCGCAAACACGGGCTGGAAGGCCGTGCCACAATTTCTTCCATGAGCTTACGCAATCACATCCTGCACCACGTTTCCGAAGTTATCGGTGAACCGGAAATCGCGACCGTTGTAGCGGTAGGTGAGCTTTTTGTGATCGAAGCCAAGCAAGGCCAGGGTGGTTGCGTGCAGATCGTGGACGTGAACGCGATTGACCGCGGCCCGCGCGCCGAATTCATCGGTTTCGCCATAGGTCGTGCCGCCCTTGACCCCGCCGCCGGCCATCCAAGTGCAGAAGCCACGGCCATTGTGATCGCGACCGGGGTTGGCGTTGCCGCCCTTATCGCGGGTCACCGTGCGGCCAAATTCACCGCCCCAGATGATGAGCGTTTGATCGAGCAATCCGCGCTGCTTCAAATCCTGGATCAATGCCGCCGCCGGTTGATCGATCCCGTCGCATTTTTTCTTGAGCGCCGTTTCGAGATTACCGTGATGATCCCAACCGTTGTCGAAAACCTGCACGAAACGCACGCCGCGTTCGACCAATCGGCGGGCAACGAGCAGCTTTGCGCTTAAATCCGAGGTGCCATACATGCTGCGAATCGCCGGTGGCTCGCGGGTGATGTCAAAAGCGTCCGTCGCTTCAGTCTGCATCTTAAACGCCATCTCGAACGATTCGATGCGCGCTTCGAGCTGTTCTTCCTTATGCAGTTTTTCCGAGTGCAGCGTGTTGAGACGCCGTGCCAGATCCAACTGCCGTTCCTGTTGATCGCTGGAACTGAACTGATTGCGGATGTTCAGCAGCACCTGATTCAATGGCATGGTCGGGCTGTAATTGACGTTCACACCTTGATAGAGGCTCGGAAGAAATGAGGCCTGCCGATACTCCGCCTTGCCGCCGAGCGAGATAAACCCCGGCATGTTTTGATTGACGGTGCCCAGCCCATAGACCACCCACGAACCCATGCTGGGCTTTTGAATTTGCAGGGACCCGGTGTGCATAAATTTGGAGGCCGGCTCATGGGCGGGAACATCGGTCCACATGGAGCGGATGATGCACATGTCATCGATGTGCTTGCCGAGGTGTGGGAAAAGTTCGCTGACTTCGACGCCCGACTGCCCTTTTTTCTCAAACTTAAAAGCCGACGGATACGCCAGCCCGTTCAGACCGGGAAGAATCTGGTCGGCGTATTTTGCCAGGGCCGGTTTGGGATCCCACGTGTCGACGTGGGAAGGCCCACCGCCGGCGAAAATGTGAATGACGTACTTGGCCTTGGCCGCGAAGTGCGCCGCGCGTGCCGCAAGGGGACTGGCGGTGATCGCGTCCGACACCGCCGTGGAAGTGGCCATGGCTCGCGCGGGGAACATCCCTTCCCCCAACATCATCGCCAACGACATCGCCCCCATGCCCATTCCTGTCCGCTTCAACATATCGCGACGGGTCATAAAGGCATCTTCAAGACGCGGGGCATGTTCTTCCGGGTTATAATTTGGCAGACGGCTCATGGTTCACTCCTGTGGTAATCATCAGACCGGCACTCACTCAACTATCTTGGAACGAATCCAAATGATGTTTATTGTGCGGTTTTCAGCAGATTTCGTGCCCACGGTACAACGACTGGAAAATCATCCGGGGCGTCTGTAGTTGTTACCAGGACATGCGGGAACTGTTGCGATGCAAACGAAATAAAGACGTTGATTTTAAGTGGCGATTGATGCGATACATGTACGCTCAGGCAAAACACTTTCAGTCGGGAGTCATTCATTTTTGGGAAGTGTGGACGCGGCGAATCCGCCTCCACACTTCCAAATAAGGTGCGATTTTGATGCAAATATCAGGGAGACGTGGTGCTCTTTCCCTGCTCGCGCACCTTCTGCAACAGCTCCGATAATTCTTTCACTTTATCGGGATGATCCCCCGCAACATCTCTGGTCTCCCCCATATCTTGCGCCAGATCAAAAAGCTCGGAGTGACCCTTTCGCAGGGCCATCGGGCCATACGGTGGAATCAGTTTCCACGTCCCTTTTCGGATCGCCAACGTCAATGGGCCGGTCGCCTGTTCCACCAGTTCATCACGGCCCGCCTTCGAATCACCCAACAGCGCCGGCAACAGATTCCGGCTGTCGGGCCCCGCCGCTTTGGGAACCTCTGATTTCGACAGAGCCGTCAGCGACGCCAATAAATCGATCTGACAAAAAAGCGCATCCGACACGCCCGGCTTCACCCGCCCCGGCCAACGAACGATGAACGGCACTCGCGTGCCGCCTTCATAATTGCTGTACTTTCCGCCCCGAAGCGGGCCGGCGGGGAGATGGCCATTCAACTTTTCCACCGACCCATCCGCATACCCATCATCCACCACCGGGCCGTTGTCGCTGCTGAACATCACGAGTGTGTTTTCATCGAGTTTCAACCGCTCCAAAGTTTTCATCACTTCACCGACCGACCAATCCAGTTCCTGGATGACATCCCCGCGCACGCCGCATTCGCTCGTGCCGACGAACCGGGGATGCGGCGCGCGCGGCACGTGAATGTCATGCGTCGCGAAATATAAAAAGAATGGCTTGTCGCGATTCTGCTCGATGAACGCCGTCGCCTGCTGCGTCAATTGATCGGCGATGTCCTCATCCTTCCACCGCGCCAATTTTCCACCCACCATGAACCCGATTCGGCTGATCCCATTCACGATCGTGTCATCGTGCCCGTGGCTGAATTTCACCTTCAGTTGCTCGGGGTTTTCCCTGCCCGTCGGTTCGTCGCCGATTTTCAAACCGTAGCTCACCGCGATCGGATCTTTGGGATCGAACCCGACCACCCGATGATTCTGAATGAACACGCACGGCACCCGGTCGCCCGTGGCCGGGATGATGAAGGAATATCCGAAGCCCACTTCAAGCGGGCCCGGTTCGATGTCGCCGTTCCAGTCGACCTTGCCGCGACCGAGGCCGAGGTGCCATTTGCCGATGGCCGCCGTCGAGTATCCACCGTCTTTCAGCAGTGCCGGAAGCGTCGGGCTGCCGGGATCGATAATCAACGAGGCATCGCCGGGCAGGATGCCCGTCCCCTTTTTTCGCCAGGCATACTGCCCGGTCATCAGCGAATACCGGCTCGGGGTGCAGGTGCCGGAAGTGGAATGGGCATCCGTGAAACGCAACCCCTGGGCGGCCAGACGATCGATGTGGGGAGTCTTCACCCTGGTCGCGCCGTAGCAACCGACGTCGCCGTACCCGATGTCATCGGCGAGGATCAGCACGATGTTGGGCGGACGGGCAGCGGCAAAGGTGATCGGGCAAAACGAGAGCAACGCCATGCCGAGAAGAATTTTAGAAACGAAGTTCGATGGCTTCATCAAATCATCTCCATGAGAAAGGTATATCCCTGATAGTCACTCCGCCGCCACCGCGTTGCAGAATAGCTTGAGCGGGAAAAGGTGCGGGGGCACCGTCATAAATTCGTGAATTCGATTTTCGTAATTCGTCATTCCGGGTTAGACTTTTCCCATGCGATCACTTCTTCTCACCGCGTCGCTTCTACTTTTCACGAGCCTGGCCTATGCCGAGGCACCGAAGAAAAATGTGCTCCTCATCATCTCCGACGACCTGACCTGCGCGTTGGGTTGCTATGGACATCCGCTCGTCAAGTCGCCGAACATCGACGCGCTGGCGGCGAGGGGCGTGCGATTCGATCATGCCTATTGCCAATACCCGCTTTGCAATCCCAGTCGTTGCTCGTTCATGACCGGTCGACGCCCCGACACCACCGGCGTCCAGGACAACGGCATCAACTTTCGCAAAAACCTTCCCGATGTCGACACCATTCCACAGCACTTCCAAAAGAGCGGCTACTTCGCCGCCCGCGTCGGCAAGATCTATCACTATGGCGTTCCCGCGCAGATCGGAACCAATGGGCTGGACGATGGCAAATCGTGGAATGAAGTCATCAACCCCAAAGGCCGCGACAAGGATGAAGAAGCGGATGTGATCAACTTCAATTCTAAGAATAACAATCTAGGCGGTTCACTCGCATGGCTTCAAACCGAGGGGGACGGGCAGGATCATACCGATGCGAAAATTGCAGATGCCACCATCGGCCTGCTCGAACGGCACGGAGACAAACCGTTTTTCATCGCCTGTGGTTTTTTCCGCCCGCATGTGCCTTGCATCGCCAGCCGCAATTATTTCGATTGGTATCCGCTCGATCAGATTCGCCTGCCGCAGGAACCGCCGGAGCACCTGGCATTGATTCCCGCGCCGGCTTTGACCGTCAGGCCCCCGAACTACGGGCTCAACGACGAGAAGCTGAAGATTTTCACCCGAGCCTACTTCGCCAGCACCAGCCTGATGGACGCGCAGGTGGGCCGATTGACGGCGGCGATCGATCGGCTCAAACTTTCGGACAACACCGTCATCGTCTTCATCTCCGATCACGGTTGGAACCTCGGCGAACACGGTCAATGGCAGAAGCAGCTTTTGTTCGAGGAATCCGCCCGTGTGCCGATGATCATTTACGATCCTTCCGCCAAGGGCAACGGTAAATTCTCGACCCGCCCGGTCGAACTCGTCGACCTCTACGCCACCCTCGCCGATCTCGCCGGTCTGCCCGCGCCCGTCGGGGTCGAAGGTAAAAGCCTTCGACCGCTGATACAGGATCCCTCGGCGGTCTGGGATACACCGGCTCACACGCAGGTGTTTCGGCCGGGCATGAAAATCACCGGCCGCAGCGTTCGCACGGAAAAATATCGGTACACCGAATGGAACAAGGGAGAAAAAGGGATCGAGCTTTACGATCAGGAGAATGATCCGAAGGAATACAAGAATCTCGCGAACGATCCGAAGTCAAAAGAGATCGCGGCGAAGATGAAAGCGCTGTTGGGATGACATCGGGATACCCACAACAATCTACGCCGTCACCCGGTAGACTTCTTCCAGCGTGGTCACCCCGGCTTTGACTTTCTCCACCCCGTCGACGCGAAGCGTTTTCATCCCCAGTTTACACGCCGCCTCGCGAAGATCCTGCAGGGCGATTCCCTGGTTCAATCGTTCGGACAGCATGTCTTCGATCACCAGCAATTCATAGATGCCAACCCGGCCATGATATCCCAGGTGACGGCAGCGCGGGCAACCCTTCGGTCGATACAGTGTATCGTCGAACGGCCCACCGAACTTCTCCAGTTGTCGCCGTTCTGTGATCGTGGGAACGTAGGGTTCCTTGCAGGATTGACAGAGCTTGCGGACCAGTCGTTGCGAAAGCACCCCGGCCAATGAAGTCCCCACGAGATACGGCTCAACCCCCAGATTGAACAGGCGAATCACCGCGCTCGGGGCATCATTGGAATGCACGGTCGACAGCACCAGGTGCCCGGTCATCGCGGCCTGCGTGGCGATCCTGGCGGTTTCCGGGTCGCGAATTTCCCCGACCATCACCACGTCCGGATCCTGCCGAAGCAGCGAGCGAAGGGCGGATGGGAAGGTGAAACCGGCCTTGTCGTTCACCTGGAATTGATTGATGCCGTGCAGTGCCGAGGAGACCGGATCTTCCAGCGTGCAGATGTTCACCTCGGCGGAATTGATTTCCTGGAGCGACGCATAAAGCGTAGCCGTCTTTCCGCTGCCGCTCGGGCCGGTGACCAGCAGCAGACCGTTGGGCTGCGCGATCAGTTTCCGCCATTGCTTGAGCGTTTGGTATCCGAAACCCAGTCGCTCCAGACTGGCGGTGGATTTTTCGCGCTCGAGAATCCGTATCACTATCTTTTCGCCCCATTTGCCGGGCATGATGCCCAGATGCAGGTCGATCGATTGCGATCCTTGAAGCAGGCGAATGTCGCCTTCCTGTGGAAGGCGGCGTTCAGTGGTGTCGAGGCCGGCCATGTTCTTCAATCGCGCGGCGATCGCGGCGTGCATCTGATACGGCGGGCGCAGCTTTTCAGTCAATCGCCCGTCGATCCGATACCGGATGCGCAGCTCACTGTCGCCCGGTTCAATATGAATATCGCTGGCACCGTCCTTCAGTGCGTGTTGAATGCAGTAGTCGACCAGCTTGATGATGGCCGCATCCCCCGCCGCCTGCCCCGAGTCGGCCGCAATCTCCACACGCGGCTGCACCAGTTTCAACGCCTCCGCCGGTGAATCTCCCGCGAGATCATCGAGGACGAACGCATTGGCGCTCGGCAAATAGGCGAGCAGCGTCGCGCTGATGTCGCGAATCGTGGCGGCGACCACCTGCGTCGGATGGCCGACCAACCGCTCGATCTCCTCGATCAGAAATAAGTTCGCCGGCTCCGGCACCGCGATCGTCAGCGTGCCCTCGACCAGAAACAGCGGCAATACCTGATGCTTTTCGAGAAATTCTCGCGGCAGCAGTCCAATCACCTTTGGATCGGCAATACGCGGACTGACCCGCGCGTACGGCACATCGTAAGCCTCGGCCAGTGCCTCGGTAATTTGATCCTCGGTGCAGAAACTTTTCTCGACGAGCAATTCACCGAGAAGCTTTTGATGATTGGACAGTTTCTGCTCCTCGAGCGCGCGGTCGAGGTGCTCCTGCTTCACGACGCCGCGCGTCAGCAGGAAGTGACCGAGAGGTTTTCGTTCGAGGGTGGAGGGCATCTTCCAATTGCGATCGCTGTCGCCACTTCGTCCAAAACCTTCATCGTGGCACGGGCTTCCAGCCCGTGTTAGCGGTGCAACTCATCTAATACTTTAATAAGACAAGCGTTTCGTCGCACGAGCGTACTAACACGGGCTTGAAGCCCGTGCCACAATATGCTTCAAAATAAGCCTCATCTAGCGCATCGTCCTTAACGCCGAGGGTAGATCTGCATGGCATTCGAAACGATGGACCAGGCGGGTGATCTCCAGAATCTTCAGGCAGTTGCCGTTCGATCCGGCGAGCTTGACCCGACCCAGCAAGTCTTCCGACCGACGTTTGAGCCACAGTAGATTCTCAAGCCCTTCAGAGTCGATGAAACCCGTTTTCTCAAGGTCGACCACGAAGTCCGCAACCTGCGTTTGGGCGATGCGGTCTTCGGCGGATCGGCGAAGTGCCGCACCGGCGTCGCCGGCCAAGTCGCCGTCGACGCTCAGAACGCAGACTCCATGATATTCATCGCTCTTGATCGTCATTCTAATGCTTCGCTTCGATCGTCTCCGAAGCCGCCGGGGTGCGGGGGCTGCGGGCCTGGTACTCGCGGAGCATGACCCGAATCTCTTCTGGATCAATCTTTAAAAACGCATCCGCCAACTTCGGATCAAATTGCGTTCCAGCGCACCGTCGCAGCTCGATCATCGCCACTTCCAACGGCAGGGCACGGCGATACGTGCGGTTGCTCGTCATCGCATCGAAGCAGTCGGCGATGCAGATGATTCGGCCCATCAGCGGAATATTCTCACCCGAGAGCCGCGACGGATATCCCTTGCCGTCGAAACGCTCGTGATGATGCATCACGCCGGGGATCAGATCCTCCACCTGCTTGATATCGGCCAGAATGCGCGCCCCGATTTGCGGATGCTTCTTCATCTGATCGAATTCTTCGTTCGTCAGCTTGCCGGTTTTGTGCAGCACCGCTTCGGGCACCCCGATCTTGCCGACATCATGCAGAATGCTGGCCATGTAGATTCGCTCGATCTGCTGCTCGGGCAAACCGATTTCCCGAGCCAGCCGGCGACTGAGCAGCGCGACGCGCTCGGAGTGACCGCAGGTATAGGGATCCTTGGCGTCGACCGCGCTGGTGAGACTATGGAGCACGCCCATCATCAGGTTGCGGACATCCTCGAACAGCATGGAATTTTCGAGATAGATCGCCGATTCATTGGCGATTGAGCCGAGCAGTTTGATATCGACGGAATCGAACTCCCCGTCCAATTTATCAAGCCCGAAAAGGCAGCCTAAAACCTGATCCTGTCGTTGCAGCGGTACGGCGATGATTTGCTTGGCATACTCGGCAAACCAGGCAAATCGCGTATCTTTCGACAAGTTGGTGATAAGCAAGGTGTTCTTGCGATCCCGCAACACGTTCATCAACTGATCGGTGAGCTTCTGCAATTGTTTCGGCGGCACCTCCGTGTCACCGAAGATTGCGGGATCCAGTTTGCTGGGGCCTTCACCGCACAATGCGAAGCCCATTGAGCGAACTTCGATCACATCGCGAACGTCCATGCAGGCCTGGCGAAAAAAATCACCGGCAAGCCGGTTGACCTTCATGCCGCCGCTGACCTGATAGATGAGTGTCAGTTCTTCGTAGCTGTTGGCCAGTTGCGTCGAGAGGGAATCGATCTCCTGCTCGAACCCTCCGATGCGCGCCTGATCGCGGGCCATCGCGGCAAACATTTTACTGGCACCGCTCAGTTCCGCTTCATCAAAATTGGGGAGCAAAGCCGCCTGTTGACCCAGCCATGTGGCGTCGAGACCGAGATGACCCGCCTCGCGGAGAACATCTTCGTCCAGCTTGAAATTTTCAGACCTGGCGGCCAGAAGCACGATTCCCCCGAGTTGTCGTTTTTCGACGTGCGGGAACGTGGCAACGAT
>JANXVV010000009.1 GCA_025351525.1 Humisphaera sp.
CGGGCTTCCAGCCCGTGTTAGCGGGCCTGTGCGTCAAGAAATTTTCAATTGCAACGTTCTTTTTAAATTTCAGAACGTCAACGCGGGCTGGAAGCCCGTGCCACGATGAAGTTCTCCGATATCAAATCAAGAAAGTACTCTACTGGAAAGGTTGTCATGCCCACTTTCAAACGTCAGGATCAGGAACAGATCGACAAGGCGCAAGACCTTCTGGAAGGTGCGCCGGTCGGTGAAATCGGTTTCGTCAAATCCCTCTTCTTCGGTCGCCTGCGGCTGGACAAGGTCATGCCCTACCCCAAGCCCGAACCGCACGATGCCGAACGCGTCGAGGCACTGCTCAAAGATCTCGCGGTGTTCCTGAAGGAAAAAGTCGACGCCGATCTGATCGATCGTGAAGAGCGCATCCCGCAGGAAGTGATCGACGGCCTCGGCAAGCTCGGTGTGCTCGGCATGACGGTCCCGACGGAATTTGGCGGCGGGGGTTTTAGCCATACCTCCTATTGCCGCGTGCTGGAAATGATTTCTGCCCACTGCGCTTCAACCTCCGTGCTGGTGGGCGCGCATCAATCCATCGGCTTGAAGGCGCTGGTGTTGAGTGGCAACGCGGCGCAGAAAGCCAAATATCTCCCGGCGCTGGCCAAGGGTGAAATGCTCGCGGCGTTTTGTTTGAGCGAGCCGGAAGTGGGTTCCGATGCGGCCAATGTGCAGACCACTGCCAGCCTGAATGAAGCCGGCACTCACTGGATCATCAACGGCCAAAAACGCTACGCCACCAATTCCGCACTGGCCGGTTTCATGACGGTGATGGCTAAGACGACGATCGAGGTGAAAGGCAAAATGAAGGACAAGGTGACGGCGTTCATCGTCACGCCCGACCTGCCCGGCTTCGAGATCGTCAGCCCCAACCGCAGCAAACTCGGGGTGCGCGGTTCCTGGCAGGGAACGCTGCGCTTCACCGACATGGCCGTGCCGAAGGAAAACATTCTCGGCGAACTGGGCAAGGGGTTGCGCGTAGCGCTCAGTTGCCTCGACTTTGGCCGTTGCACGCTCAGTGCGGGATGCGTTGGCGGCGCGAAACAGGCGTTGAAGATGGCGGTCGATCACGGCCGCACCCGCAAACAATTCGACCGCACCATCGGTTCGTTCGGCCTGGTCAAGCAGAAGATCGCCCGCATGGCCGAGACCACGTTCGCGATGGATGCCATGACCTATCTGGCCGCCGGTCTGGTCGATCAACACGCCGGTGACATCATGCTCGAAACCGCGATCGCGAAGCTCTTTTGCTCCGAAGGGCTGTGGCAGATCGCGGATGATCTGATGCAGATCTGGGCCGGTGAAGGGTACATGCGTGAACACGGCGTCGAGCGCATGTTCCGCGATGCCCGCATCAACCGCATCGTCGAAGGCACCACCGAAGTGATGACCGCGTTCGTCGCGCTCGTCGGCATGAAGGAAGTCGGTGAAACCCTCGAAGGCGTCGTGCGCCTCACCAAACATCCCCTCGGCAATTTCGGTCGACTCGCGCAATTCGCAAAGCAGGAGTTCGGCGATTTGGTCATCGGCCCGCACGCGCACGGCCTGCACGATCAACTCAAAGAAGCGGGCCAACTTCTCTCCCATCTCACCCGCGAACTGGCCCGCGATGTGGTGCGCGTGCTGCGCATCCATCGCGAGGGGATTCTCGATCAGCAGTTGATTCAGGAGCGCATCGCCTGGTCGGCGGTCGAGCTGTATGCGATGGCCGCCGTGCTGAGCAAATTGCAGGCGACGCTCGATCGCGCGGATGGCAATGGTCACGACATGCCCGATTGGCGGCGGGATGTGCTGATCGGCAAGGCCTTCTGTCGTCACGCCGCCGATCGGATCGAAGTGCGCTTGCGCGGGCTGTTCGACAATCACGACGAACAGACCCTCGCCGTAGCGGATGCAATGTTGGCAGTTCCGACTCTGTAACCTTTCGGGTATGTTGCCTCGTTCCAGGCGCTTACGCGGCCATGTGGCCCGGTGCCTGGTCCAATCCCTGACCCAAGGTTCCCCAAGCGGAACGGAAGGATCGTTTTATGAACGTTCGGAATTTTTCACGGCTGACGGCCCGAGCTGCGCTTCTCGCGGCGGTGTTGATGTGTGCCCGCGTGCAGGCCGCCGCCCCGCAATTGCCGGCCTCGGCGATCGCGGACGATACGTATATGGTCGGCACGATCAGCGTCGCCAAGCTCGACCCCGCCAGTCTGGATGCCGCCGCCAAGGCCGTGCTGGGCGCGCAGGCCGCGATGGTTGCCGATGGTTTGGCGAAGTACAAAGCCAAGTACGATGAGTACGCCGGTTCGGGCGCGGAGTCGGTCTCGTTTGTGCTGAGCGGCGATCCGAATCAGGACAAGAAGCCCGAGCCGGTCGTCTATGTGAAGCTTAAAGCGGGCACCGACCACGCCGCGATTGAGAAGAAGGTGCGCGAGGCGGAGGCGAAAGAGGGCAAGCCGGACGAGATGGACATCACCCACGATGGCGACTTCATGATCCTGCACAAGAAGGGGACGGAACTGCCGAAAGGGGGTGCCGCCGAACGCGCCCGCGATTTCGCCCTGATGATGGGCAGTGCCGAAAAGGCCGTCACGCTCGCCTTCAAACCCAACGATACGATTCGCACGAAGATGAAGCAGGATTTGAAGCCCGATGCGAGCAAACCGGCGTGGGCCCAGGCCATGACGCCGTTGTTGGCGGATAGCAAATGGGCGGTCGTCGATGCCCAACTCGGTGACGCGCCGATGATCGGCCTGACCGTTGAAGCCGCCGACGAAGCCGGTGCCAAAGGGATCACGGATGCGGTGGTTCAGGGCGGGCAACAGCTCAAGACGCAAGCCGATCAGTTGAAGCAGGGCGGCCCGCAATTCGCGGGAATGTCGGATGCGTTGAGCAGTCTTTCCGATGCGCTGAAACCCACCCAGGCGGGTTCCAAGGTTTCGTTGAATATCGATGCCAAAGCCGTCGGGCCGGCGGTGACGAATCTGTTGCCGTTCCTGATGATGGGTGCGGGCGGTGGCGGCGGTCAACCGCGCGGCGGGCCGCAGTAAGCCTTCAACGCGACTCCAGCTCCAATTCTAAAAGCCCGCCGATGTATTTCGGCGGGCTTTTTCAGGCTCAAGTGGCATTACCGAATTGGGGCGAGCCGGATCGGAGCGGGATCGGGTTGCGGGAACGAGGCGCGCCAGCCGGGGGTGGGGAGGATCAGGTGGAGGGCGTCGCTCCCGCGACGCCAGGGTCGGTGAAACTGGCGGCAGGGGGCTGCCGACCTCCGAGCGTCTCTGAAAATTATTTACGCCCCGTTTCCAGGTGCATCTCGGCAATTTTAAGATCACCTGCCGTGGTGATTTTAAGATTGCGCTCTTCCCCCTCCACCAGCCAGACCTCACCGCCGGCCAGTTCGATCAGTTGCACATCATCCGTCACTTGCTCGAGCGGCAGGGGGCAGGTTTCAAACGCGCGCAGCAGGGCTTCCCGCCGCATGATCTGCGGCGTCTGCATCGCCCAGAGCGTATGGCGGGGAATGGTGCGCTCGACTTTTGCCGGAAGAGGGCCGGCGGCTTGCTTGATGGTGAGATGGACCGGCATCGCGGGGACCGCCGCCCCGTATTGAACGGCGGCGATGAGCGTACGATCGATCAGCACCTGCGAAACGAGCGGTCTGGCCGCATCGTGAATTGCGACCCATTCGATGTCCGGCGGCACTTCTTGAAGCGCGGCTAGCACGCTGTGCGCACGCGATGACCCGCCGCGACAGATGCGGATGCGATCTCCGGCCAACTCAAACTGCCCGCGCGTGGGGATGATGATCGCGGCGACATCGGCGCGGATTTGAAACGCGGCGATGCTGCGCTGGAGCACCGTTTGGCCTTCGAGTGTTTCAAAGAGTTTGTTGCGAGGGCCCTGGTAACGGGTGGATTGACCGGCGGCGGGGAGGATGACGGCGAAAGGGGGCATGTGGGGTGAGGGGATGGCTAAGCCGACAAGCGGCCTGTCGAGGGTTTGGAGGATTTGGCGTCACCCCCGGCGCGTCCGAAGATCATGCGACCGGCCGAGGTCTGATGCAGTTTGGTGACCGTGAACTCCACCTCTAAATTCATGTAGTCGCGAGCTTGCTCGACGACGACCATCGTGCCGTCCTCCATGTACCCGATCCCCTGGCCCGCTTCTTCGCCGGGCTTTTGAATGCGGACGGTCAGCTTCTCGCCCGGCAGCACCACTGGCCGCAGCGCGTTGGCCAGATCATTGATGTTGATGACCTGCACCCCCTGTAGCTGTGCGACCTGATTCAGATTGAAATCGGTCGTCATCACGCTGGCGTTGAGCTGCTTGGAAAGCTCGAGCAACTTTTGATCGGCACCCGGTTTGGTCGCATCATCGTGTACGGAAGAATCGTAGATGAACAGGTCGACCCGCTTGTGATTTTGCAGCTTGTTGAGAATATCCAGCCCGCGCCGGCCCTTGCCGCGCTTCAATTTGTCGCCACTGTCGGCCAACGCCTGAAGCTCATCGAGCACGAAGCGGGGAACGATGAGTCGGTGTTGCAAAATCCCCGTCGCCGCCACGTCAAACACCCGCCCATCGATCAGCGCGCTGGTATCGAGCAGCATCGGATGATTGCCCTTCGTCTCCCGCTTGAATTCCACGTAGGGCACGATGAAGCGAAAGTCATCGCGGGTTTGCAGGATGAAGCTGATGCAGAGATAGCAGCAGACCAGGCCGATGATCAAATTGATGAAAAATTCGAGCATCGCCCGATCGCTGGAAGCGAACGCGCGCGGCGACATTTCAAAATACTGGGGGAGAATCAGCTTCACCAGAAAGCTCAACGCATAGGTCACCAGCAATCCGACGAACAACCCAAGAAAAGTCCCGGCGAACATTTGAAGTTTGTTGCGCGAGGAGAGAATGTCCACGCAGACGACCATCACGCCGAGCGTCAGTGTGAGGGTCAGCGTCAGGTAGGTATAGCCCCGGAACGCAAAGCTGTTCGACAGCAGATACCAACCGGCGGCGGCCATCAGCAGAACGAAGAGTGCTCGTAAAAGGGTGAGTACCATGCGAAACCAGAGGACGATTTACCATTTCATAAGAATCGACGTCTTCTTTTTCAAGCGTGTTTCGAGAACGCATACGCCAGCACCGCCGTGCCCAGCAGGATGCGATAGATCGCGAACGGCGTGAACCCGCGACGGCGGACCCAGTTCATGAACCACGCCACCACCGCCAGGGCCACGATGAACGAAACCACCAAGCCGATCACCAGTAGAATCCACTGCTGCGACGAGATCGGGTCATGGGCGACATGATGACCGGAAGCATCCTTGGGAAACAACCATTTATAAAGTGTGTAGACCGTGGCGGCGGTCATGGTCGGCATGGAGAGGAAGAACGAGAACTCCAGCGCGGCCCCGCGCGACATGCCGCCCAACTGCCCGGCGGCGATGGTCGACATCGACCGCGACGTGCCGGGAAACGCGCCGGACAGAATCTGGCACATCCCCACCCAGATCGCCTGCGGCAACGTCATCTGCTCCATATGCAGCGTTGTCGGATGCGTGAACACCACATCCACCACCCACATTACAATCCCGCCGATGAGCAGCGCGGCGCCGATAATGATTAGATTGTCCTGATTCTTATCGATCTTGTGGAAGTGCGACAGCAGGTACATTGGAATCGCCGTCGTGACGAACGCGATCATCACCAAACTGAGCGGATGATTGAGGATATTCCGGTCGCCGCGTTCCCCGCGCGGAAACGTGCTGCAAAACTTCACAATACGGCTCCAGAAAAACACCGGCAGCGCGAGAATCGCACCCAGTTGAATGACGATCAGATACATGTCCCAGAAACTGCTGTCCGCCTGCGCGCCGAGCAGCGGTTTCATCGCGAGCTTCAAGTGCGCGGTGGAGCTGATGGGAAGGAACTCGGTGAGTCCCTCGATGATGCCGAGCAGAACGGAGATCAAATACAAGTTCATCAAAACCTCAAATGCGTTTCAATTCGGGAACGAAAACGAGCGAAAGCAGATTAGTGCCGCGCAACAGGGATGTCCAAGCGAAAGGTCGTAATTCTCCTCGTTTAGCGGTGGCCCGGACGGCCGCGCTTTTTTCGGATCTTAAAAAACGCAACCCTTCCCCCTCAATGTCGGAAAGAAAGCGATGCCGCCTTTGCTCCGATCCCGTCAAATTCAGACCCTATGAAAAATGAACGAGCCGCAGAACCACCTGACAGAGTAGATTCGCATAGACCGCCGCCGCCAGGTCATCCAGCAGAATGCCCCATCCCGCCGACAGTTTTTCAAGTTGTCGGGCGGGCGGGGGTTTCGTGATGTCGAAAAGTCGAAAGGCGACAAACCCGATGAAAATCCCCCACGCCCCATAATACGGCTGAAACAGCAGTGTCAGGCAGATCCCCGCCCCTTCATCCACCACGACCGGCCCGGGATCTTTGCGTCCAAGAAAATCCTGCGCCCATCCGCCGAGCCATGTGCAGAGAATGCTGAACCCGAGCAGTCCGCCCAGCAGAATCCAGGGGCAAGGTCCGACCCATCGAAAGATCAACCACACCCCGATGGCCGTCACGGCGCTACCGTAAGTGCCCGGCATCTTAGGCAGCAATCCCGCGCCGCCCATCGTGACGACCCACAACCTCCATGGTTTTCGAAGCAAATTTGAAATGACGATCCTTCCTGTAAGCGGAAAAGAGTTTACATGGGGATGATCCGTTCGCCATAGACCTGAGACGTGGCGTAACGCTTCCTCCTATTCGTGAAGATAAGGAGCGGGTGAAATAACTTCCAGGTTTTCAGAGGCGCTCGGTGCCCCAGGTCACGGTACTCCGCGACCTGGGGCACCCCAATTTTTACAGATCCGCGATCAAAGCCTTGTCAATCGGCGGTCGAAAGCGACACTGCACCGCTTCTCCAATCCAAAGGATCTCTATGAATCTGCAAGGCAAGGCGTGTTTGATTACCGGCGGAACCAAAGGCATCGGGGCGGCCACTGCGATCGAGTTCGCGCGGCTTGGCGCCGACATCGCCATCACTGGCCGCCGAAATGATGCCGAAGCGAAGAAGACTATCGCCGCCGTCACGGCAATGGGTCGCAAGTGCGAATTGATCCTCGGCGACCTCGCCCGTCCAGAAGCGGCGAAGGAGGCGGTCGATCAGACTATTGCCAAACTCGGTGGGATCGATGTGCTGGTCCATTCCGCCGGCGGGCTGGTCCCCGGTGGATTGCTCGAACTGACACCGGAGGCCTGGCACACCGGGTTTGATGTGCATGTGCATGCGGTGTTTTATCTCTGCCGTGCCGCGGTGCCGCATATGAAGGCGAAGAGAGAGGGCTCGATCGTGCTGATCTCCTCGTCGGCGGGCAAGCGGGCCATCCGCACGAACGTGGCGTATCAGGCGGTGAAAGGCGCGCTCCCGCAATTGACGCGGGCCCTGGCGTTCGAGTTGGCCGACTTCAATATCCGCGTGAACTGCGTGGCCCCCGGCGTGATCCGCACCGCGTTCCACGATCAGATGCCGCCGGAGGTAAAGGAGAACAATCTCAAAAACCGCATCCCACTCCACCGCGAAGGCACGATCGAGCAGGTAGCCTCGCTGATCCGGGAGATGGCGACGAATGAATACGTGACGGGGGAGACGTTTTCGATCGATGGGGGGTTGACGATGCGTATTTGTTGATGAGGGAGAGTAGTTAGTAGTCAGTAGTCGGTAGTTAGTAGTTAGTAGTTAGTAGGAAGTAGTCAGCGGGGAGTAGAAGAGAGAGTGCGGGCGTAGGCGGTCAGCATGCGGCTGATTTCTTCCAGTTCATGGAGTAGCGAATCGCTTGCCCCATATTGCAGGTCGCGGGCCAGGATGAGATAGTAGCGACATTCTTCGAGCGAGCCCTGGGAGTAGTTATAAAATCTAAGTTTGTCAGCCGTCGTCCGTTTTTTGAAGCCTTCGGCAAAATTCGCGGATATGGAAACAGCGGCGCGCCGCAACTGCGACGCAAGAGCGAACAGCTCATGTTTGGGAAACGCCCCGCTGAACTGATAGACCTTCAGAACCCACGCATGCGCCCTCTGCCAGACCACTACATCCTCAAAAGATCGCGACGGCATCTTTCACCTCCTTCGACTAATCTTCTACTGCCTACTGCCTACTGACTACTCCCCTCCCCTCCCCTCCTCTACTTTGCATTTCCCCTCAAATCATAACACAACAACCTCGGTCCCTGGCTCCCATGAAGAATATCCCGGCTGTTCTGACAGACATAGAGCAACCCATGGCTTAGTACCGGCCCGGTCCATGTCTCCCCGGCGGCGAAGAGCCAGGTGCGATTTACTTCCTTGTATCCCTTGGGAGACAGGTCGAGCCAGAGCAGGTGACC
>JANXVV010000062.1 GCA_025351525.1 Humisphaera sp.
TGCGTCAGGCGATGCGGGCGCTGCCAGGCACGTCGGCGAAGGAGCGAAGGCTCCGTGTGCCGCGCGAGGTCAATTCTTCTCCGAGAGCCGGATGCGGGAAATCCGCCCGTCCGGTTCGATGAGCGGGACGTGGAAACGGAGCGCTTCGCGCCACCGCGCCACGTCTCGACTCTACCTGTTGACGCCTCACGTCCGCGCCGCAATTCATCAGACCCCCAAATGCAGGAGGGAGGCGGGAAGGCACCATCAGGCACCCAAGTTTTCTTCCCGCCTCCCTCCCGCACCCATCCTCCTTCTCTCCCTCCCCCTCCGCAAAAGAAGAAAGACGTGGAAGGTGTGACCGTGCAGGCCGGGCGGGCCGTCGCGGGGTCGCCGCGCCGACCTTGCCGGGGGCGGCGATGCGGTAAACTCAACGCGACCTGACGGACGGCTTTGATGCGGGGCGTGCGCACGGGGTGCGGCGATCACGACCGCACAATTCTCTTTCCGATCCTCACCTCGATCCATTCCAGAGTTTGGACGCCGGCGGCGTAGGCAAGTTGATCGAGATGGCCGTGCGGTTGGGCCGAGGTGTGAACGCCAAAATTCCCGCATTTTGACCGGAGCGGTTTTCAACTGAGTATATCAGGGTCGGGGTGTTCACGGCCCGGCGTTCCCTTGGCGCATATCGCACACTCAATTGAACAGATTCAAGCTAAATCGGGGTGAGGAGTGCGTTTCCAGCCTGAAAAACGAGGTCGCTAAGCAAACAATCGATACAAACACATCAAAACGCCTTAAAATATGTGCAATTTTGTGCAGTTTTGGGCAATCGGATCACAGCGACATAGGTACGCTGTATGAAACAATACGCTTCAGCGAACCATCTCATCCGTGCTACTTCTTCTGCTCCCGCGCCCACGAATCCCGAAGCGAAACGGATCGATTGAAGACCAGCTTCTCGGCCGTCGAATCCTTGTCGACGCTGAAGTACCCGTGCCGCTCGAACTGGCAGCGATATCCTTCCTTCACCCGCAGCAGGCTCGGCTCCAGTTTCGCCTGAACCACTTCCAGCGATTTAGGATTCAGGTTCGCCTTCCAGTCCTGCCCTTCGGGGACATCCTCCGGATCGGGCTTTGCGAACAGATGATCGTACAGCCGCACTTCCGCATCGATCGAATGAGCCGCGGAAACCCAGTGGATCGTCCCCTTGACCTTGCGGCCATCGGGCGGGGAATCGCCGCCGCGCGTCGCCGGGTCATAGGTGCAATGAATCTCCGTGACCTGGCCCGCCGCGTCTTTCACCACGCTCTCGCACTTCACGAAATAGGCCCACCGCAGGCGCACTTCCTTACCGGGCGTCAGTCGAAAGAATTTCGGCGGCGGCACCTCGCGGAAATCATCCTGCTCGATGTACAGCACGCGCGAGAACGGCACCTTGCGCGTGCCGGCACTCGCATCCTCCGGGTTGTTCACCGCGTCCAATTCCTCGGTGCTCGTCATCGGATAATTGGTAATCACCACCTTCAACGGCTTCAGCACCCCCATCGCCCGCGGGGCCTTCCTGTTCAGATCATCGCGCAGAAAATTCTCCAGCACCGACATCTCCACCACGCTGTTGGTCTTGTTGATTCCGATGTGTTTGCAGAATGCCCGCATCGCCTCCGGCGTGTAGCCGCGACGGCGGAATCCGCCGATCGTCGGCATGCGCGGATCGTCCCAGCCGGTCACGAGGTTCTGCTGCACGAGCTGCAGCAGCTTCCGCTTGGTCACGATCGTGTAGTTCAGGTTCAGGCGCGCGAACTCGATCTGCTCGGGATGATTCGCGACCTTCAGCGCGTCGAGAAACCAGTGATAGAGCGGGCGATGGTTCACGAACTCGAGGGTGCAGATCGAGTGGGTGACGCCCTCGAGCGAATCCTCGAGGCCGTGGGCCCAGTCGTAGCTGGGGTAGATGCACCACTTGTCGCCGGTGCGGTGGTGGGGCGCCTTGACGATCCGGTACATCACCGGGTCGCGCAGGACCATGTTCCCCGAGGTCATGTCGATCTTCGCCCGCAGAGTCTTCGTCCCCACGGGGAACTCTCCGGCGCGCATGCGGGCGAAGAGGTCGAGGTTCTCGGCCGGGGTGCGGTCGCGAAACGGCGAGCTGCGGCCGGGCTTGTTGAAGTCGCCGCGGTACTCGTTCATCTGGTCGGCCGACAGGTCGCAGACGTAGGCCTTGCCGTTCTTCACCAGGCTCTGGGCCCACCCGTACATCTGCTCGAAGTAGTCCGACGCGTAGAGCGCCTTGCCTCCGAACTCGGCGCCGAGCCAGCGCACGTCCTCGATGATCGACTCGACGTACTCCTGCTCTTCCTTCGCAGGGTTGGTGTCGTCGAACCGCAGGTTGAACTTGCCGCCGTTGTCGCGGGCGAG
>JANXVV010000064.1 GCA_025351525.1 Humisphaera sp.
ACGGACCAGTTCTGGAACACCGAGGGAGCCGAGAGCATCTTAGCCTTGCGTGGCCAGTGGCTCAGCCAGGACCAAAGATGGGAACACTACTGGTTGTGTACCCAGCCAAGGGCAGAGGCTGCGTAGGCTGACACGCACCCAGCGATCGAGGACGACCGCCCTCCAATATCCATTTTCGTAGCAATCTGCGAATATAGGGCGAGCGAACTATTTCAACGTAGGAGCGTGTGATGCCAAGTCCATTGAGAGTCGTCGGAATCTGCATGGTCTTCGCGGTCTTCTCTGTATGGCCAAGCCGGTTGAAAGGCGATCCGGCGAAGGACATTCCCACCAAGCCGGGGGAAGAGATGCTTCGCCCGAGTGGGGCCAGCGCGAACAAGCCGGTAAAATTTCTGCCGGCGACGAAGGAGCAGTCCGACGGCGCGATCGCTGCCGCCAAAAAGCATGCGGCGGAAATTGAGACGGCAATGGCGGTGACGTTCGGTACGATCGAGACGCCGCATTTCCTGATCTTCACCGATTGGGACAAGCGCGAATATGACTTCCTGAAAACCAATGTCGAGGGGGCCTACGTCGCCGTCAGCAGGCAGTTCGAGATTCCGATCAAAGACAACGTCTTCATCGGAAAGCTCCCGATCTACATGTTCGCCAAGCACGAAGTCTTCAAGAAGTTCGCGAAAGACCTGGACGGCTTCGATGTGCCGGAAAACGTCGCCGGTTATTACAGCGGCAATTCGCTGGGCTTCGGTCACATGGTGATGTGGAAACCGGATATCGCCGCCGCCAACGGCAACACCAAGGCGGCCGAGCGGCAGTGGGCCTATGTGCTGACCCACGAGTTCACCCACGCGTTCGTCGCCCGTTATCGAACCAACGCTTTTATCCCGCGCTGGCTCAATGAGGGCGTCGCGGAGGTCGTGGCCTATCAACAATTCCCACGGCCAAATGTTTATCTGGCGGTGCGCGACCGGGCGAAACAGAAGAAATCATTTCAGGATTTCTTCGTCGATAAGGGATCGCTGCTGGCCGAGGATTATCATGTCGCCCAGACGATGGTCGAGACGATGATCGTCGGCAATCCCAAGACCTTCCTCAGCTATTTCAACGACGTCAAGGATGGGATGAAACCGGAGGATGCGCTGCAGAAAAACTACAAGACCGATCTGCCCGGTTTGGAAACGGCTTGGCGGAAATACATCAAGGATGTGAAGTAAATCGGTTCAAAGCCCTGCCGATCGGGGGCTGGTGAAAACATTGTCGTGTCCGGGAACGATGATGTCGGCGATCTCGTACACTTCCTGTAAGGCTTCCTTGGCCCCGGCCAGATCATAGGGATCGGGCAACACCTGCCCGGCCAGGAAATGATCTTGTGTCGGGACGGCGTCACCGGCAATCAAAACGGTGCTGGTGGACATCGACAGCAGTAGGCCGCAGGTGCCCGGAGTGTAACCGAAGAGGGGAAAGAGGTCGATGCCGGGAGCCATATGATCCGGTGCGGTGATGCAGGACTCGAGCAATTTTAATTCGGCGGTGAGACGGATGCGGTCTTCATCGTCCTCTTCTTCCGGCAGTTCACCAAGCACGCGGGTCAGATGGTCGCGAACGGCTTGCTGCTCAAGTTCGTGCAGATAAAACTTGGCATCGGTGAAGAGCGAAAGCCCGCCGCGATGGGCCAGGCGGAAGTTGGTGAGGAAGACGGTGTCGATCTGCTCGGGACGCAACCCGGTACGCTCGAAGAGACGCGCCCCGATCGCTAATGCCGGAAGGCCAGGGTCGATGAGGATATTTCGCTTGCCCATGCGCACTAGCGTCGTGGTGGCGTGGGGCGTCCGCACCAGTTGCGATTCGTTCCACAATATATTGCGGCTGAGCGTGCCGATGCTGATGATGTCGAAGCGAATGGATGGCATGCGATTCAAGTTATGAGGAATTGGATGAGATTTCAAACGGATAAAGTGACGACTTGTTCCAAGCCCAACCGTGGCATGGGCTTCCAGCCCATGTTAGCGGGTAAGTGCCTAGTGAATCTCTTTTGTCAAAGGTTTTTTAGATTGGGGATCGCTAACACGGGCTGGAAGCCCGTGCCACAACGAGGTTTAATTCAGAACACAGGCACTATGTCTCTGGTGGGAGGTCTACTCACCCTCCTGCTGCTCACCGGGTGCAGCTCATCCACCCCCGCCAACTGGGATGGCCCTCGCGCGCTTTCCACTTCATCGGTCGACTCCTGGGACTACAAAGGCGACGCCGGTTACAAGCTCGGCACGTCGCACTATGCGATTTACACGACGATTAAAGACGATGAAGTCCGCGCCATGTTGCCGCAGGTGATGGAGGGAGCATACGCGCTGTATCTGCAACTGGTGCCCGGAGTGCCGTTGTCGATCAGGCCGATGGACTGCTTTATCTTCAAGGAGCGGATGGAGTTCAACGACTACACCAAAGGCGCCACCGGCAAAGATGCCAACATCTATCTGCAAATCCGTCGCGGCGGTTATGCGCTCGGCGATCGATACGTTTCCTATTACATCGGCGTCAACAACACCGCCTCCGTGGCGGCGCATGAGGGATGGCATCAGTTCGTCGCCCGCAATTTCAAGGGCCGACTGCCGCCGTTTTTGGAAGAGGGATTGGCGACGACGTTTGAGGGGGTTGAGTTCAAGGACAACCTCCCCCGCTGGAACACGGGGATCAATCCTCTTCGCGCCGATGGGCTCCGACGAACGCTCGACGCCAAAATGCTCTGGCCCACCGAATTGCTGATTCGCACCCATGCCGGTGAGGTGGTGAATCGCTCGGGCGAAAAGATCGACGCGTACTATTCGCAGTGCTGGGCGTTCGCGAAATTTTTGCGGGAAGCCGAGGGAGGCAAATATGCCCCCGCTCTGCGGCAATGGCTCGCAGAGACCGCCGCCGGGACGGTCTACGATCCCAGCCATTCGCACAGTCGCGCCGGCTTGCCGTGGAACCCCGGAGCGGTTCAACCGATGCTCGAGCATTATCTGGGAATGAATCTTGCGGATGTCGACAACGCGTATCAAGCCTACATGCGCAAGGTTGCGTATGAGGAATATCCGCTGCAGTGGCATTTGAATCAGTGAGGAAAGTGGCATGGGCGAATGGCTTGCCGGTCCCCTCCCCCCGGTAATCCGGGGGGAGGGTTAGGGTGAGGGGTTTTGCATTTTTCTTTTTCTTCGCTGAGAAAGAATGCCTCATCCCAATACAAAGAAAAGCCCCTCACCCTAACCCTCCCCCCATGAGTACATGGGGGGAGGGGATCGGAAAATCAATGAAGATGCCAACCGTTTTCTGTCTTCCCCAAAGATTTTGATTGCACTCTGACCCGTCTTCTTGCTAAATTGATCCGCCGTGAACGCAATCTCCACTCAACCTGGTGTGCCCATGCATCGTTGCACCTGCCATTTCACGGGTCGCGTTCAAGGGGTTGGGTTCCGGTATACCGCTCAAAATATCGCCTTGCGGTTTGATGTGGCCGGCTATGTCCGCAATCTTCCCGACGGGCGCGTCGAGGTCGTCATGGAAGGCTCGGACGATGAAATCGACGGCTTGATCGATTCCCTCAAACAGAAAATGAATTGCTACATCCAGCGCCTCGACCGCCAACTCGATCCCCCCACCGGTGAATTCAAACGCTTCTCAATCCGACATTGAAAGGCAGATCAATCGGGGAAACCGCGAAGCCGCGAAAGCGCAAAGTTCACGCGACGGTATCCAGAAGGCCTGCCACAGCGTGCGAACCCATCCACATTCAAATCCCTTCGCGAGAGCTTCGCGTCGTCATGGCTTCCCGGTTCCCCTGCGGGCGGTTTTTTGTTGGGCGTGGTACGATCCCGCCCCATGAGGATTCATCCCGTCAACATTTTGGCCGTGCTTTCAACGGTCGTCTGCACCGGGCTTGTCTGGCTGCGGAAGACCGATATTGGCTCGGACTACTATCCGGCGCAGGGACTCTTTCTTGACAGACCTTGGCGGATTAGATTTGACAAGGCTTGCCCCCACTTTTTGCCTCCACTCGCGACCTGCTCGGCAATACTGATCCTATGGGCCATTGCGCGCGGCCTTCATCGCCGCATTCAATTTCGGCGGCGTGTCCAACTGGGTTACTGTACAGGTTGCGGAAAGAATCGCCGCAACACTCCCGACCGTTGTCCCGAATGCGCCTCGGTTCCGAATCATTTAAAGTAACCCACTGCCGGAAATGGCAAAACTTGACTCTCATCGTTTGAGTCGATACTCCATAAGACCATGTACCGCACTTTCGTGATCGTCCGCCATACTTTCCGCGAGGCCGTGGCGCAACCGATCTACAGTTTGCTCATCGGGCTCGGCGCGGCGATCCTCATCATCTTCGCCGTCCTGCCATTTTTCACCTTTGGTGAAGACACCGTCATGTTCATGTCGGTCGGCCTGGATGTCATCCTTCTGTTCATTCTGATCGCCACGCTTTTCGCCACCAGCAAATCGATCTTCGACGAAATCGAGGATCGCACCATGCTCACGCTGATGAGCAAACCCGTGCAGCGGTGGGAGGTGCTGGTGGGCAAGTATCTGGGCATCATTCTCTCGGCACTGATGGCCATCGCGATCCTCGGCTCGGTGCTGTGCATCGCCACCTGGCTGCGCATCCCCGGCGACTACACCATCCGCACCAACACGCTGGATGACCGCGAACTGCAGACACTGCTCGGCACCCGACAGATGCACATGCTCGGCCTCATCGTCAGCCTTATCCAGGTCTGGATGCAAATCAGCACCCTCGCGGCGGTCAGCGTCGCCCTCTCCACCCGCTTCTCACTGGTCGTCAATCTGCCGGTGGTGATTTTCGTCTACATCGCCGGCAACCTGACCCGCTTCCTCTACCCGCTCACCGGCCCCGGCGCGCCGCTCGGCGAGCGCAACATCCTGGTCCGTGGGTTTGTCGCGTTCATCCGCGCGGGATTGCCGTACCTCGAAGCGTTCGATCTGAAATCCAAAACGATCTACGGCAAGGTCGCCATCGCGCAGTTCGTCAGCGATCCGAACGCCACACCGCTTAGCCAGATCGCCGGGTATCTCGGCATGTCGTTCCTCTACGGCATCGCCTTCACCGTCTTCGCCCTCAGCGTGGGGATGTGGATGTTCCAGACCCGCGAACTCGGCGGCGCGGAAGGTTGATTTTCCCTTTTCCCGTTGAGCGGTGCGCCGGAGGCACACGTATTTAAACCTCTGTTGTGGCACGGGCTTCCAGCCCGTGTTAGCGATCTGCAAATTAAATAAGCCCCTTGCTTAAAATTTTTTGACGCACCGGCCCGCAAACACGGGCTGGAAGCCCGTGCCACGTTTGAGGTTCAAGTCAGAATCTTCCTACCCCTTTTTCTTGACGGCCTTCTTCTTCGCCTTCCCCTTCAACCGGCCCTTCGATTTCTTCTTCGCCTTCTTCACGACCGGCACCACTTTCCGAACCGGTTCATCCCGCTCCACATCTTCCCCCTCGTCTGACGGAACTGCGCCTCTCGGCGGCTCCACAAATTCGCGGTTCCCCCCTTCCATATCCTGGATCGATTCCAGCAGCCGATCGACCTCCTTCGAGTCGAACACCCCCAACTGCTCCAGCGCAAACAGCGCCGCCTTCTGCTCGGCCATCTTCTTGTTCGGTCCCCACGCCGAGTTGTACCGATGGCTATCCACCACCACGCACACCTCGAAACATTTGCTGTGGTCCGGTCCCTTCTCATCCAGCAACTCATACATCGGCGTGCCGCCCAATATCTTCTGCGCGTGCTGCTGCAACACCGCCTTGTAATTCTGATGATGCGAATTAGAGGCGATATCGTCGATCTTCGGGTTCATTGTCCGAAGCACGTATTCCTTGACGACCTCGAACCCCCCATCCAGATAGACCGCCGCCGTGATCGATTCATACACCGCCGCCGCCAATGAACTCGGCATCGTCGCGCGGCCATGAATCCCCTTGCCGGTGATGAGCAGATCCGTCAACCCCGTCTCATTTGAAACTTCCGCGCACGTCCGGCGCGACACCACCGCCGATTTGATCTTCGTCAAATCCCCTTCCATATATTCCGGAAACCGCTTGTACAACTCTTCGCACACGATCAAATCCAACACCGCATCCCCCAGAAACTCCATCCGCTCATTGCTCTCCAACCGGCTGTCGGCAATGGACGAATGCGTCAACGCCTCCTTGAGCAGGTCCGGATTCTGGAACTTGTATTGAAGTACTTTTTCGGCCAGCCGTTGAGTTTCAGGAGTCACGCGATCAAAAGTATCGTTTGCATGGGAGAGTGTCAATCAGAAATGATCGGCCCGGCCTCCTCTTCGAATCACCCCCAGCCGCCCGAAAAACTTTCTCAACACGCTCCGGAACTTCCGCCCCATGGAGCGGAACCCTCCCGCATGGAGATAGGACTTCCGCTCCATGAGATTAAACGCTCCGAACCCGCTTTAAAAAATCGCCGCCCTGTCCGTACCCCTCCGGCCAGCCGCAAAATCGCCGGTTTTCTTGGGCCGGGCCGGGCAAGCGCTGCGGCGGGCGGTATTATCGGAAGGGCCAATCGCCCGCAGCATGAGTCGCCAGCCAGTGCGAAGGGCATGGTTGCCACGGGTCGCGGTACTCCGAGACCCGTGCGCTTCGGCCGGCAAAGCCAGCCCCACCACCTAACCGCCGCCCACGCCCCCGCCACCAATGCGTCTTTGAACTTCCCCACGCCTGGCTGGCGCCAAGGGGCGTGCGCCCAAACCCGGCAGCTACCCGTGGTATGCCAAGACCGAAATCACCTTCGCGGATGCCCTGGCCGCAGTGCGGCGTGCATTTTGGCGAGAAACGGTTTTTTCGGAAGCATCGCTGCCTGCGGGTCTCAATCAACTCCCGGTGAAACTTCGGGAAGTGCTGCTGGATCAACTTGCTCCAGCAGCGCAGACGGGAAAAATTGGCAAAAGTCGAACTGAGGATGACGAATGGCGCGTGATCATTCACGGTCATTTAGAAACAGCGACGATCAATCGCTCAATGCGCCGCGTGATCCATTGGAGCCTGCACCGCCGCCATCGGATGGGCCGCGAGGTACGCGTCCACATCTTTCGTCACCACCAGGGTGCCGTACATCATCATGGCATGTTCGGGGAAGGTGCAGACGTATTCGTAATCGCCTTCCTTTTTCGGGGCCATGATTTTCAGCGTCGCCTTCTGACCGGCTTCAATCAGCTTGGTGCCGTCGAGAATTTTGTGCTTTTTCGGATCGGGCATGTAGGCGCGGCCTTGCTTATCGAGCTTATCCGGCTTCATCGTCGCGACGGATTTGGAGATTTCCATCCGCGTGCCGGGCTCCACGAACACCAGATTGTGCGGCATGAAATCCATGTTCTCCACGATCACTTCAAACGGTTTGCCGGCCTCCACTACCAGTCGCGGCGTGTCGTAACGCATCTGTTCTCGAACGGTCTTGATGACGAACACACTCACGCCCAGACCGCGAAGTTCCTTGCGGATTTTCGTGCCTTCGCTCGGGGGAAGCAGGCCGGCCAACTCCATGGCCGTCTGAGTGGTCTCGACATAGTCCTGCGAGGTTCGCTTGTCCGCCGAAACGGATTTGGCCCAAGCCAGAATGCTTTCCGCCGCCGGGCCGGCGGTGGATTTGTCCCATGAATCCCGGGGGAACTGCATCAGGGCCCTGGCCGCAACGTTGCGGTCGTGTCCCTGCTTCAATTCATTGGCGACCAGAATAAAATTAGCCTTCGCATTGGATTTCCCCATCAACGGCAACGCCAACATCGAAGACGCCCGCACACCGGCATCCGTGGTTTTGTCATCGATGGCGGCGACGAACAGCGGTTGAAACTGCTCGCGCAGGTCGGCGTCCGCGATCATCGCCATCGATCCGGCGATGGCCTGTTTCGCAGTGGTGGATTTCGCATCGGCCCACGACTTGGAGGCTTTGCCATCGGCAATGATGACGGCGGCCCAGGCGGTGTTGCGAACGCCCCGCTCCGTCGCTTTTCCAGCCTCCGCCGTCAGTGCATCTCGCGACTTCGCCAGGTTGGGCTGGTTCATGGAGCCGAACAATTTGCCGAGATCCTCGGCAGCCAGCGAACCCGCGCTACCCTTGCCGTCCAGGTATTGCAGCACCGCGACAAACTCCGATTCCGCAGTGGTGTTCTTGAGCGCCCCCAGCTTCTTAAGGGACGCCAGCCGTTCGTTCAGATCGATGCTCGGGCGCTCCAGTCGGGCAAGCAACGTTGCCTCGGTCGACGGAGTCTTCAACAACTCCGCATTGGACATGTGCTCGAGGATGTATGTGAGCGCCTTCGGATCGGTGGGAAGAATCGATTCCTTCACGATGCTCTGCAACTGCTTCATCGTCTCTTTGAACGTGTAATCGAGGTAGTAATCGGTCGGATGGGCCAGGACATCGGTCGCCACCGCCAAAGCATCCTTGGCGCTGGTACCGTCGAAAAAGCTCAAGGCGCGAATCGCTTCGAGGCGGACGCGCGGGCTTGCATCATTGGCCTGAACCTTCAGCAAGGCCACCGCTTCCGGCACGCGATCCCGCCAGTAGCACAACACGCGCGTGGCCGCGGCGCGAGCGCTCGGCTCGGGGGATCGGAGCATTCCCCTGAGCAGATCGATGTCGACAATGTTGTGCCACTGATGCACCCACAGCGCTTCGGTCATGTCGTGTTCGTAGGCTGGATCCTTTTTATCCAGCGATGCGATCCATGTCTTCAAGGCGCCGATCACCTCGGCGGCATCGTGCTTGCCGAGTTCGATCTTGGCGCGATTGCGGATGTCGTTCTCAGGCTCCTTCAACAGTTCGAGCAACGCGGCCACCGGTTGGCCATCGATCCTGGCCGGCGGCATGGTCTTGCCTTCGTAGGTCATTTTATAAATACGGCCATGCACGTGATCGCGATTCGGGTCGCGCATGTGGTGCTGCATATGACCGATGATCGAGTTGGACCAGTCGGAAAAATAGACCGCGCCGTCCGGGCCGGTGTTGACTTGCGCCGGTCGGAAATTGGCATCGTCGGAGGTGACGAGATGCTCGAGCGTTTCGCCTTTGATCCCCGAACCATCGGGCGAGAGCTTGACGCGGAAAATGCCCTGGATGCCGATCACGTTGCAGTTGAGAAAGTTGCCGTTGAAATCATCCGGCCATGCCCGGCTGGAAATCATCCCCGTTCCGGGGCAGGGGCGCGAAGGGCGGTTCCAGAACTGTTGCATATTCGGATGCTTGCCGGGGAAATCGACGTGACCGCTGAACGCCGGCGCGAAGTAGTTGGCGTTGCCGGTGGCATCGGTGATGAAGTCGTTGCCCCAGTAGTCGAACACTTTGCCGTGCGGGTTGGCGAAACCGTAGGCAACGTATCGCTCGAATCGGTTGGTCAACGGCTCGAATCGATAGATGGCGCCGTCGGTGTTCCGAACCGGGCCGGCGGCGGTTTCGACCTGCGTGCGATGGAACACACCGTCGCTAAGATAGGTGGCACCGCCGGGATCGCGCACCATCGCGTTGGTCGTGTGGTGCGAGTCGGCGGAGTCCATGCCGTCGAGAACGCGCTCTTTAAAGTCGGCGTGATCGTCCCCTTTGGTCGATTTCACATACCACAGATCAGGGGCCTGCATGAGCAGAATGCCGTCCTTATAAAAAGTGAAACCGGTCGGGCAGTTCAGGCCGTCGATGAAATGTGTGACCTTGTCGGCATGGCCGGTGCCTTTGGTGTCTTCAAAAATGAGGATGCTGTCACCGACTTTGTCATCCGGGGCGCGCTCCGGATAGGTGCGCCACGCGGCAACCCACAGGCGGCCCCTAGTGTCCCACGCCATCTGCACGGGCTTGATCAATTCAGGAAATTGCGCCTCATCCGCCCACAAGCTGACCTTCACACCCTTCGGCGTGGTCATGTGCTTGATCGCCTCTTCGCCACTGAGGAATGCCTTGGCATCGGGCTTGTTTGTGGGGACTTTTTCAACCGGGGGCAGATTGTCATCCTTCACCTGTAGATCCCCGCCCTGCGCGATGGCCCACACCCGCTGATCACGGTTTTCGGTCATCACATCGCGGACGGTCATTTCCTCCTGCATCACCTTGTTGTTGGTGATCTTCACGCCGGGTGTCTCGGAGGGAAAGGGGAGTTGCGATCGGCCGCCGTAGACGTTGTAGCCATCCACCGTGCGGTAACGGCTGAAGAACATTTCGTTCTTGTCCTGCACTGCCTTCCGTAATTTCTCGTCGATGGCCGGCGCGCCGGTATCGAACATCGCCTCGAACATCGCGGGAGCGAGCGCTTTGTAACCGTTTTCGGTGAGATGAATGCCGTTGAAAGTGAGCGGTTGCTTCGCATCTTTGTAAAGATTTTCAGAAGCGGTGAACAGGTTGATGAACTGCACCTCATGGGCCTTGGCGACTTCAGCCATCGCGGCGGTGAAGAGCTTGAGGTTGGCGTTATTGGCCGAGGGATCGGGCACGTTAGGATCGGCGATTTTCTCCTGGGCGATGGGTGAGAACAGGACGATGCGCGGCGCGCTGTTGCCGTTGTATTTTTGCTTCCTCGTGTCGTCGATGAACTTGGCGAGGTCGGCCTTGAATTTGTCGAGACCCGCCGGTCCCGCGAACGATTCATTAAAACCGAAGAATGCGAGGACGACATCCGTTTTGTTCTTGGCAAGCCATTCATCCGGTGACCCGAACGATTCGGATCGCTGCCGAACCGTCAGTTCATCGCCGGAAAAACCGAGATTGCGAAAGGTAAGGTTGTCCTGGGCGAACGCCTTCTGGATGAACGATTCGAGATACCCATCGTGCTGCATTCGGTCGGCGAGCGTGTTGCCGATCAGCGAGATATGGTCCCCCTTTTTCAGTTCCAGCTTCGCCGGAGAGTCTGCCCGCAGCGCGGTGGTGCAGGCGAGGGACAACATCAACACGATTGCTTTGGGGGTGTGCTTCATAGTGAAATGAGTGGGTTAAATTGAACCTTTTTAAGCCGTGGGCTTCCGTTGAATGTGCCGCCGGAAAAAAACGAATGAGAGGTGATCGCCCGAAACGATCGCGCTGAAAACAATTACGCCGCAAGGGGGTTTGCGTTGAACTGTTGGATTGTGGTGCGGGCTTCCAGCCTGCTTCCGACATGCCGGCGGGAAGCCTACACCACAAAATTCCACCCGCAAAAAAGCCCGGCATGATTTCACGCCGGGCTTTAAATTTACGGTGCCACCGAACATCCCGGTCAGCCCGGCGCATCGAGCGCGGCTTTAAAATCCTTTTCCGGACGCAAACCGACGAACTTTTGAGCGACCTGCCCGTTCTTAAAAAG
>JANXVV010000070.1 GCA_025351525.1 Humisphaera sp.
CGTTCTTCGCCTGCTCCGCCAGATTCTGAAGCTTCGCCATGAAACCGGCGACGCCCCCCGCCGGTTTCTCCGGTGCCGCGCTTTTCGCGCGACGCACTCCTCCGCCCGCCAGATCATCCCGCTTCATCGGCGGCCCATCCACGATCACCACCCCCGCCTTCTCCTTGTCATCCCGCTCCTTGATGTGATCGCGGATGCGCTTCGATTCTATGATCCCGATCAGCGTGCTCGTGAAGATGTACAGATTCAATCCGCTCGGCTGCCCGTACAGGAACAGTGGAAACAGAAAGATCGACATCCACTTCATCATTTTCTGCTGCTGTTGCTGTTCGGGTGTCGACGCCACCGGTTGCGGCTGAAACTTCTGCTGGAGGAAAAACATGAATGCCATCAGCACCGGCAGAATGTTGATCGCATCGACATGGAATTTCCAGAAATCCAATGGCGCGGCGAACTGAAACAGCTTGTCCGGCTGCGACAGATCCCGGATCCACGTCAGATGCACTCCGCCGAACATCAGGAACGGGGCATGGCGAATCTCGAAGGTACTCTGCAAGGAACTCCACAGCGCGATCCAGATCGGCATCTGCAAAAACATCGGCAAACAGCCGAGAAACGGCGCGACGCCCTGCTCTCGATAAAATTCCATCTGTGCTTTTTTCAGCGCATCCGGATCGTCTTTGTGTTTATTCTTGAGCCGCTCCATCTCCGGGCCCATCTTGGTCATCCGCGACATGGAAATCTGCGACCGCTTGGTGATCGGATGCAGAATCAGCCGTACCAGGCAGACCAGACCGATGATCGCCAGACCCCAGTCGCGGAAGATGGTGTGGAAGCCCTTGAGCAGCCAGACCAGCAGATTGATCAGCTTGGCGGAGGTGAGGATGCCGCACCAGCTACCGGTCAGCACCAGGGTTTCATCGTAGCTCAGCGGATAGTCGGCGTAGTAATCATTCTTGATGACATCGCGCAGCTTGGGGCCGACAAACACGTTCAATGAAAACGCTTTGGACCCGTTCGCGGGAATATCCATGTCACCGGTCTCGAGGCCAAGGGCGACGGAGTGCTGAAGCACATCCTGCACCTCGGGATTTAAAAGCGATGCCTCCATTTTCGCCAACGGCAACCGGTCGCCATTCGATTCGGTGCCGCGCACGATCGCATCGAAGTAAGCACTGCTCATGCCGGCCCACAGCAACGGCTCGGCCTTCATGCCCCGAACATCCAGCGGGCCCTCCGATTTCACCGATTGAACCGCCGTGTGCTCGATGTGAACGTTTTTGCTCCCCCCATCAAATCCCGCCACGATTTCCTGCATATCCCGGCTGTTTTCAGATTTGGGTGTGTTGGTCCCGTTGAACGCCAGTTTCACTTTAAGCGGCACCCCCGTGAGATTCGCCATCGCATAATTGACGACCATCTCATAGCCCGCCGTCTTGTCGCTCTTATCGCGCAGCTCGTAGGTCTTGGTGATGCGCACTTGCGGCACCCCGGCCCCATCCTGCACCTCCACCGCAAAGCCCGCCGATCGACGGTCGCCCGAAGGATTGGTCGTCGCCGCCACACTTTCCCACAGCACGTTGTCCAGTGCCTGCTGCATCCCCCCGTCGATGCTCACCCACCGTGTCGATAGCGCCGCCGAAGCCGGTGAATTCACCGGATACGGCGTCTGAAACACGAACGGTTTGGGTTGATCGTACTGATTGCGAAAGCGATTGAGCATCACCGACGCAATCGCCGCCCCGCGATTGCTGATCGTCACGCCCAGCGGAAACGCGCTCTTCGGCTTGTCCCCATTTGGCTCATAGTCCGTCGACCCGATCATCACTTCGACCGGTGCCGAAGCGCCCTTCACCGCGCCGCTGTTCCCGGCACCGCTTGCCACACCGCTGGTGGTCGGACGCGTTGATGATGAGATCACCGGCGAGGTCCCGCCTATCGGTTGATTCTGCGGCGTCTCCCGGCCATCCTTCCAATTATATTTCTGCGCGAGCTTCGGATAGATCACCTGCATCCACAGGAAACTCAACCCCAGCATCACCGTCATCATCAGCCACTTTTGCTTCTGGTTCATTTCTATCTTCCGTCAATCAATCGGGTGCCCAGGAAATCATCCAGGGCGTCAATCGCGTGTACTTTCCTCACCGTCGTCTGCACATCATAGGGCACGCGGATAAATTCGATGGCCGTGTCCGACACAAGCACGAAACTGCTGCGCGGGTCGCGGTCGCGCGGCTGCCCCACGCTCCCCACGTTGATGATCGCCTTCTCATCCGTCAACTCATACCGGTAATCCAACTCATCCGGACTGTAAAAATCGGGCCCTTCGAGAAACACACCCGGCACATGCGTATGCCCCACAAAACACATCCGCTCGAACCGCTCGAAGATGCTGACGAATTTTCCGGGATTCGTGTAGATGTCATCGGGGAAAATATATTCGTTGATCGGCCGGCGCGGCGAGGCATGGACGCCGACAAACTCATTGGTGCGGATGCGCACCGGTAGGTTACCGAGAAATTTCCAGCGGTTGGCCTTGCGAACCGGGTCCGGGTCCGCCTCGAAACAACCCCGCGTCCAATACGAGGCCGACTCCGCCCCGCTGTTGAAATTGTATGGCTCGTAAAACACCGCGAAATCGTGGTTCCCCATGATCGAAGCCCGGCAGCGCTTCGCCACCAGATCCAGGCATTCCATCGGATTCGGGCCATACCCGATGATGTCCCCAAGGCACACGATATGCTGCACCCCTCGCCGCTCGATCTCCTCGAGCACTGCGGTGAACGCCTCCAGATTACCGTGAATATCGCTGACAATCGCGAACATGCGGGGTTCCATCTTCCCCGGGAATGACACAACCGGTGGAACCGGGGGATGGTAAGGGGAGAGCCGGAAGGCGTCAATTGACGGAAGGCGAAAAGAGATGAGTCGTGGATGAATGCGGATGAATCACGAATTCGCGAAATTCGAATTCGCGAATCAGTAGCGAAATTCGAGTGAGGAAATGACGAAACGGGGATTTTGCTTCGTCATTCGTCATTCGTAATTCGTTATTTTACCACCCGCAAAATCAAGAAAATGCAGTTCACACACGGAGCCCACGAAGGGACACGAAGTGGAAACACGAAGAAGAGAATTCAATCTTTCTTCTTCGTGTTCTTCCTTCGTGTGCGTTTGTGGGCGAATTCTTCTGCGGACTCAGCAAGACTTTCTCCAAAGATGCTGCCGATTTTCACCCTTCGCCATTCACCGCTGGCGCCCATTTGTGAACGCCCCGCCGCTGGCGTAGTATCCAATCCGTCGGACCTTGAGTCCCCATCCTTCTAAATGATCCCGGCTGGCGAGAACGGCGCATGAGCATTCCTGAAAGTCTGATCCCCATCGGCATCCCCGGCTCGCGCGTGAGAATCACCTTTGCACCGGGAGGTTTGAACCGGCTCGGCGTCATCGCCCGGGACGAGGGCGCGGGGCGGGTGCTGCTGGTGAGCGATCCGGGGATTCGGCGGGCGGGGCATGAGGCGGCGGCGGTGCGGTCGCTCTATCGGGCGGGGCTGGTGGTGACGGTGTTCGATGAGGTGGTGGAGAACCCGACGACGATCATCGTCGATGCGGGGCTGCGGGTGGCGAAAGAGTTCAAGCCGGATTTCATCGTGGGGCTGGGCGGGGGCAGCTCGATGGACTGCGCCAAGGGGATCAACTTTCTCTACACCAACGGCGGGAAGATGCGGGATTATCAGGGGGTCAACAAGGCCACGCAACCGATGCTGCCGATGATCGCGATCCCGACCACCGCCGGGACCGGGAGCGAGGCCCAGTCGTTCGCGCTCATCACCGATCCGGCGACCCATCAGAAGATGGCGTGCGGGGATGTGAAGGCCTCGGCGCGGGTGGCGATTCTGGATCCATCGCTCACGGCGTCGCAGCCGCCGCGCGTGGCGGCGGCGACGGGGATCGATGCGATCGCCCACGCGGTCGAGACGGCGGTGTGCCTCAAACGCAATCCGATATCGCTGGGCTTTTCTGCGCGAGCCTGGCAACTGCTCGAAGGGAATTTTGAACGATCGCTGTCGGATCGAACGGATGACGATGCCCGAGCGGGGATGCTGCTGGGGGCGCATCTGGCCGGCTGCGCGATCGAGAACAGCATGTTGGGCGCGGCCCACGCGTTGGCAAATCCGCTGACCTCGCACTTCGGCGTGGCCCACGGTTTCGCGGTGGGAATGATGCTGCCGCATGCGGTGCGGTTCAATGCCGCCGAAGGTGATCTCTATGCGGCGGCGCTCGGACTGGAGGCGGATGAACTGATACGGCGGATCGGTCAACTGCTGGAGGCGGGGAATATTCGACGGCGGCTGTCGGAGCATGAGATTCCGGAAGAGGCGCTCCAGAGGCTTGCCGCCGATGCCGCCGGACAGTGGACGGCGACGTTCAATCCCCGAGCGGTCGGGGTGGCGGAGATGCTGGAGTTGTACCGGGCGGCATATTAAAAGCGACTTCGCGGTTCCCTTTTCGTCGCCCGCAAAAACGGTGTGGAAGGACGAATCACAATTCCATTCGATGGGGAAGAGGCTTCAAACCGAAAACCCTTGCCGGCCACTGCACCGGAAGATCCTTCACGAGAAATTCAATCTGTTTCAAGCCGAGCGATTCAGCCACTGCTTCCGTCGCCAGATAGCCGCTGCGGACTGCGCCTTCCATGGTGGCGGGCCAACCGGTCCGGGTGTAATCACCCGCCAGGAAGAGGTTGTGAACTCCGCCCGGCGGAGGGATTTGCGAAGGTCGCCAGCGGTCGACGCCGGGGACGGGGGAGAAGGTGGCGCGCTTTTCGATGACGATCTGTGACCGCACGAGATTAGCCTGTAGGGCGGCGGGGAAGAGGGAGTGAATCTGTTTTACGAACTGTCGCAGGCATTCCTCCTTGGGCACATTCACCCACTCGCGGGCGGCGCTGATGACACCGTGCAGCACACGGCCTTCGGCATCTTTGCGGAACAGCCATTGCAGAGGGCCTTCGATCAACGCCGCGTGCGACTCGGTCATGATCGGGCGGTCGAACCGGAGATGGACACCGAGAATCGGAACGCTTTCGAGTTTGTCCAGTGAGCCGAAGCGAGAATCGGCAGAGGCCAGCTCCGGGGGAATCCAGCGCATCGCGGAGTGGTAGTTCGTCGCCAGGACGATCGCATCCGCCTCCAGAATTTCACCGCCCTGCAACTCAACCCCGGTGGCACGGTGATCGTTGAAGCGAAGCCCGCTCACGCGGGTGCCGAGACGAACATCGCGACAGGGAATCTTTTCATAGAGTTGACCCAGGGGACAGTTCGGCAACCCGACGAGGTACCCGTCCGCGTTAGCCAGCATCGCATCCTGAAACACCTGGATCGCATAGCGCGCGCTGGCTCGCCGGGATTCTTCATTGAGGGCGCTGATGAGAATGGGATCGTAAAACTTTTTGATGAGGGAGGCGGATTGATGGTGATCGTCGAGCCATTGACCGAACGACACCTCGGCCAGGGTATCGCGTCCGGCATGGCCGAGATTCATCATCGCCAACATGGCCCGCGAGAAAGAAATGCGCTCGCCCCACGTCAAGGCCTCGAAGCCCGCGAGGGAGGGACCGAGGTGGATCGGCGCCGGCCAGCCTTCAACGCCCCACAGATCGTGCCGTCGCCCGGAACCGTCGCGGAAATAGACGGTGCGCTCGAACCGGATAAGCGATGAAACCCCGAGCCGCCTGTAGAAATCGATCAGATTGGTGCAGCAGCCGAGCAGTACGTGCTGGCAGTTGTCGAGCTCTTCACCGCCCTGCGGGTCTTCAAATGAACCGGCCCGCCCGCCGAGCGCTCGGCGGGATTCGAGGAGGGTGACAATGGCCCCCGCCGCTTCCAGCGAAACCGCCGCCGCCATGCCCGCCAGTCCCCCGCCGATCACGATGACTCGACTCATTTCGCCCTGACCGCCTTCCAACCGATGCGCAGCTTTTTGAGCAGTGACAGCGACACGCGCCCTTCCAGCACCCGTCGCGGACGTGCGGCGATTTTCTCCAGCAGCCCGTGATAAATCTGCGTCATCGCGATGAGGGTCGGCCTGCTTTCCGGCTCGATCTTGCATTCGAGCGCGGAGGATAGATCGTAGTATCGCTGCGCCCGAGCAACCTGAAACCGCATGAAGGCATCGAAGCCCGGCCCACCGGTGCCGCCGCGTAGTTGTTCGGGCGCCACGCCATATTCGGACAGTTCCGATTGCGGGAGATAGACCCGGCCGCGCGCGGCGTCTTCCCTCAGGTCGCGCAGAATGTTCGTGAGCTGAAACGCGGTGCCGCGATGCAGAGCGAGAGCCTCGGTCGCCGCCCCGCCTTTGAAGCCCCACACGTAAATACTCGCCAGCCCCACCACGCCGGCCACGCGGTAGCAGTAGTCTTCCAGCCCGGTGAAATCGGTGAAAGTCTCCGGATTTAAATCCTGCTGCTGCCCGGCGATAATGGCCTCGAATACTTTGGGCGGGATGGCGTAACGATGCACCGTGTCGAGAAACGCAGGCCACAGCGCGTGATCATCCCCCTCGGGCAGTTGGCCCTCCAAAACAGTGTGCGTCTTGACACGCCATGCTTCCAGATCGTCGAGGCGCTGTTGATAGGGGCGGTCGTCATCGGCGATGTCGTCGACGAGCCGCATGTAGGCATAGAGCGCGAACATCGCCGAGCGGCGCGGCTCGGCCAAGAGCTTCAGCCCGAAATAGAAATTCCGGGCCGCCGACCGGGTCAGCTCGCGGCAATAGTCGCGGGATTGCGCGAGAGAGGAGGGATCGATCTGCACCGGTGCGGAGATCACGAGGCCACTCCGGGTTGGCGGACACAACACCCTGAAAGATATCCCACGAGCGCGGATGCGATGAGTCGGCCCTTCTGCCATTTGCGAAGCGAAGGGCGGACGGTAAGCGTGTCATAGTTCTGATGCCGGATCGCCTGGAGAATCGCCCGCCCCCCTTTGGCGAAGAGCGAAATCTGTGGCCGCACGGATCGACCGAGCAAGGGGAGCAACGCCTCACCCTCATCGAACCATGTCGCGGTTCGATCGACTTCAAAATGAATCAGGTCGCGATAGTGTTGATCGATGCGGCCTTCCCTGATCTGCGCCTCATCGACGCTGAACTGCTTCATCGAATCGGCCGGCAGATAGATCCGATCGCGCTCGAGGATATCGCGGCGGACATCCTGCCAGAAGTTGGTCAGTTGCAAGGCAGTGCAGATTTTATCGGAGAGCCACTGGCGCGGCTGATCGCGATAGCCGCAGAGATACAGGACCAATCGCCCCACCGGATCGGCGCTGCGGCGACAGTAATCGACCACCTGCCCGAACGTCTCATACCGCGTGATCCGCTGATCCTGCTCGAACGCCTCGATCAAATTCAGAAACGGATCGATCGGAATATCGTATTTGCGAATGGTTCCCGCCAGCGCCACGAACAAAGCCGTCGATGCTTCACCGGCAAAACAGGCGGTCGTCCGGTCGCGAAACTGTTCCAGCAGTCGCAGCGATTCATCGCGATCGCCCACCTCATCGCCCAGATCGTCGGCGACACGGCAGAAGGCGTAAATGTTGCAGAAATCCTGCCGTAAACGCTTGGGCAACAGCACGGAGACGACGGAGAAGTTTTCGTAATGAGAGTGGGCCAGTTGCCGTGTGACGGCTTCGGCGGCGGCGATATCGGCGGCGGGGGCGAGAGCTTGCAGAGCCGTCGGCGGCAGTGGATCGGACACCTTATTCAACGTGATCGTCTGGCACATGGATTCAGGATCCATCGTCGATTGGGGTGGAAGTTGAAACGATCGTGATTTTTTCAGGGGCTCTGCCGAAGGCACGCGTTTTTCATTAAGACAAAAAACGCGTGCCTTCGGCATTGCCGCTAAAAAAAGATTACCGCTTGACGGGCGGCACGGTCTTCGGTGCCACCGCCGGGGCAACGGCGGGCGTCACTGCGGGGACAGTGGTTGATGTTTGCGTCGTCGGTGCCTTATTGAACAAATCGGAGATCATTTTCGGGGGATCGACCGGGTACAATTTCGGCGGATTGGCTTTGGCAGCGTCCACCACCGCATCGGTGATATCCACCGCCGGATCGGAGAACATCAGCGGAACCTGCTGGATGTTCACCACCACCGCCAGCTTTTTCTCCTGGGCAATGCGGCGGACGATCGGTCGAATCGCGCTGCCGTACTGATTGAGCCAGTCGTTGCGATATTTCTCCAACTGCTGATTCGCATACTGCTGGACCTGCGACAACTTCTGTCGGGCGCTGTTGACCAGTTCCATCAATTCGCGCTGCTGATCCTGGGTCAGTTTCTTGGCCAGTTCCTCGGGCTTTTCAGTGCCGGTGATCCCCATCTCTTTTTTCTTCTGCTGCAACAGCGAATCGTACAATCCCCCGAGCTGCTGGAATTCGTTTTCCATCTGCCCGGTCATCTTTTTCAGATTGTCGTTCATCTCCCGATCCCAACCGAGATCGGAGGCAAGTCGCTGCGTGTCGATGGTTCCCACCCGATTCGCCGACTCACCATCCAGCCTGCTCGCGGCGGGGCTCGGGCCATCCACCGCAAGGGCGTTCGGGCCCAAAGCCATTCCACAGGCGACCATCAAACTCAGGATTCCAGCCAATGCGTTATTCTTCATAAAATCATGCCTCGTTCGACTTACCACGTTGCGTCCAGCCGGACAGCTTAACAGAACCCGCCGGCGGCGAAAAGGATGCGCGGGTATAGCCTCAACGACACTCATTCTAAGGAACGGGTCGCAAATAACTTCCC
>JANXVV010000107.1 GCA_025351525.1 Humisphaera sp.
GGCAAGAGCCTTGTCACATCGTTCAAAGAACCGCTCCGCCTCGCGCGAGAGAACGAGCCTATACATCCGTCCGTACTTTCCGCCACGGTTTGGTGCGGCCGGCTTTCACATCGGCCATTCCCCGGGCGAAAGACTTCTCAAAGCCCGGGATCGCCAGCAACTCCAGCGTCGCCGCATCGGTTTCGCGGTGCTTGACGAATGCCAAGAATTCCGCTGCGACGCGCAACCTCGCACCGGACAACGTATCGATCAGCGCCTTGGCCGCTTGTCGTCGTTCAATCGTACTCATAAGGAAACGCTCCGGTCAAAATTTCACCACTCAACACCTGTCGCCGTTTCGGAAAAACTTCGCTTTCATTTTACCGCGTTCCGAGCATCTTTTCGACGCAAGAGCAAACCCTACAGATGGATCGCCCTTCCTTCCGCCACCCCCGCCGCTTCCATCACGGCTTCGCTCATCGTCGGATGCGGGTGCATCGTCTCAATGATCTCCGCCTCGGTCGCCTCAAGTTTGCGGGCGAGGACCAGTTCGCTGAGCAACTCCGTGACGGTTTCACCGATCATATGGACGCCTAGCAATTCGCCGTATTTGGCGTCGAAGATGAGTTTGACGAAACCGTCCGGTTCACCCGCCGCGAGCGCCCGGCCGCTGGCTTGGAAGGGAAATTTGCCGACGCGGATCTCGCGCTTCTCCTCGCGCGCCCGCCGTTCGGTATAGCCCATGCTGGCGACCTGCGGGTGGGTGTAGGTGCAGCCGGGGATGAACTTGTAATCGATCTGATGGACGGGATGGCCGCAGATCGCCTCGACGCAGAGGATGGCCTCGTGGTGGGCGACGTGGGCGAGATCGGGGTGGCGATAGCCGCCCATCGACATCTGCTCGGGCCAGTGCAGACTGATGCAGTCGCCGACGGCCCAGACGTTTTCGAGATTTGTCTTGTACTCGGGCGTGGCCTTCACGCGGTTCTTGAACAATTCCAATCCCGCCTCCGGCGCGGCCAGGCCTTCCACGTTGCCGGTGACCCCGACCGCGACCAGCACGAGGTCGGCCTCGATCACGCCGGGTTTTTCTCCGCTGAGCGTGAGCTTGACGCCCGCCTCGGTCTTCTCGACTTTGTCGGTCTTGGTCTTGATCCGCAGATCAATGCCGCGCTTGGCGAAGAGTCGCTCGAGCAGGACCGACACATCGGTGTCTTCATTTGGCAAGAGATGATCGAGCATCTCGATGATGACGACTTCGGTGCCCATCGAACTGTAGAAATCGGCGAACTCGCAGCCGATGGCCCCGGCGCCGATGATGGCGATTTTCTTCGGTTGCTTCGGCAGGTTCATCGCCTCGCGGCTGGTGATGATCTTCACGCCATCAAACGGGGCAAACGGCAACGGCACGCTGCGGGCGCCGGTGGCAATGATGATGTGGTCGGCGGTCACTTCCTTCGCGCCCTCCTTGCCGGTGTATTTCACACGGTGCGCGCCGAGCAGTTGCGCGGTCGCGATCTCGTGCTTCACCTCGTACTTTTTGAACAGATGCGCGATCCCGCCGCTCAGCTTTCCGGCAATCGCCCGGCTGCGGCCAATCACCTTGCTGAAATCCACCGTCACCTCCCCCACCGTAATCCCGCGATGCCCCGCTTCGGTGCGAATCTTTCGCACAAAAGCACCATCTTCCAGCAGCGCCTTGGTGGGGATGCAGCCCCAGTTGAGGCAGGTGCCCCCGAGGTTCTCTTTCTCGATACACAGGACGCGCTTCTTCAATTGCCCCGCGCGGATGGCGGCGGCGTACCCAGCCGGCCCACCCCCAATCACGATGACATCGAACATATAATTTTTCTTAGCAGCCGCTTGCGGCTTAGCCGACATCGGCGAAGAAACCGGCGCAGCCTTCATCACCACCGGCGGCCCCGGATTCAAAGGTTTCGGAGCCGAAGGAACCGCAGACGCGGCCGCTGAAGCCACCCCCGCCGGTTTCGCGCTCGAGTATTTCGCTTTAATCTCCGCCACATTTTCCCTGCTCGTTGCCAGCACCGCCACCGCCGCTCCCACGGCCACCTTTCCCCCCTCCTGCACGATCAGGTGCGCCAGCGTCCCGCCGTCAAAACTCTCCATCTCCATGGTGGCCTTGTCGGTCTCCACCTCCGCCACGATCTCGCCCGGCTTGATCTTATCCCCTTCTTTTTTGAGCCATTTGACGAGGGTGCCTTCGGTCATGGTGTCTGAAAGCTGGGGCATGGTGATTTCAACGGGCATTCACGTTCTCCGAAAGTTTTTTAGAAAGCGAGGCGAGGGTATACCTCTTGCACATTTAGCAGAAATTTCAGCGACAAGGCCATGAAGCTTATTGTGGTGTTCCAACACATAAGGCGACAGCGCTGGCAACACCATCCAACTGCGAGGAAGCGATTCTTCCTACGCGACGATGAAACCGCATGAGCGATACCGATTTAGTTTGAAACGCATCAGCCCCGCAGTTTTTTAACAGGCCATTCATAGAATCGATTGCAATCGGCACGATCCACAGAAACGCGTTGTAGTGGGATTTCCAATCCGTCACCGGCACCACGATACGGAGCGGCAGTCGTCCGATCGAGTCGACGCTGATGACCAGTGCCGGACGTAGCTTTTGAATCTCGGACCCCAGGGAGGGATCGAAATTGACGGACCAGATTTCACCCCGGACCGGAAGCGGTATTGGCGCTTTGCCCACGCAGATCCTCCTCGCCGAAAGCAACAAACGCGGTCAATTCGGCATCTTCGCAATAGTCTCGTTGCGCCCGTGAAGCGGCAACGACAAGAATGGCATCGCGCTTGGCTGGAGAAAGCCGAAGTAGCTCGGCGGCAGTCAAGCAGCGATCCATCAACAGACTCGGCTTTTGAGTGGTCATGCAGTATCCGGTCGTCATTGATTCTATGCGGATATATTGGGTTGAAACAACCATCCTTAGATCAACATCATCCCCGGTTCTTCCATCACCTGTTTCAACGTCTGCAAAAACTCGGCGGCGACCGCACCATCCACCACGCGGTGGTCCGCCGATAGCGTGACGGTCAACATCGTGCGGATGACGATCGCATCCCCCTTCACCACCGCACGCTTCTCGGCGGAACCGACCGCCAGTATGCCGACTTCAGGCGGGTTGATGATCGCGTTGAACTCGCGAATCCCCATCGTGCCCAGACTGCTGATCGTGAACGTGCCCTCAGTCTGCTCTTCACGACGAAGTTTCTGAGCGCGGGCGCGATCGATCAGATCGGCGCTGCGCTGGCGAATTTCTTTCAGGCCCATCCGGTTGACGGCCCGCAACACCGGCACGATCAACCCGTCCGCGACAGCCACCGCGATGCCCAGATTCACGTCGCTGTAGCGGGTGATCTCATTTTTAGCGGCATCGAACCGGGCGTTGAGCACCGGATGTTTGCCCAGCGAGAAAACGACGGCTTTGGTGATAAAGTCGGCGATCGAGAGGCGGATTTTTTCCTTCTCCAATCGTTGGTTCATTCGCTCGCGCAGCTTGGAAAGGTCTTCCACATCGATGTCGATCGAGGCATAGAAATGGGGAATGGTCTGCTTGGATTTCTGCAGGGCACTCGCGATGGCGGTGCGCATCTTGGTCATCGTGATGACCTGCTTTTCACCGGCGGGAATGGCTGCTGCAACAGGCATGGCGGCCGCCGGCTTTTCCTTCGGTTGATAGCCGAGAACATCGCGCTGAATGATGCGCCCACCCGGACCGGTGCCGGTGATCTCTTGCAGCGGAACATGGGTATCGGCGGCGATTCGCCTGGCGAGCGGGGAAACGCGAATGTGATCGTGACCGTTGCCGTTCGTTTCGGTTTTAGCGGGTGCCGGTTCAAGGTTCTGGCGGGTAGCTCCGTGCAGGTTGTCGGTGGGATCGTGGATTTCACCGGAGCTGGCTTGTTCGAGCGTGGCGACGGCGGAAGTGGGCTTGTCAGAGCCGATTTTTTGCAGTGTGGTCTGAGGGGCGGAAGACGGGGTCACTGAAGTGACGCCCGCCGGTTTCGCGGAGATCCCCGCATACTGCTTTTTGATGTCCGCGGGATTTTCCTTGCTCGTGGCGAGAAACGCCAACACCGCACCAACCGGGGCTTTGTCCCCTTCCTTCACCAAGACGTGCGCCAGCGTTCCGCCATCAAAACTCTCCATCTCCATGGTGGCCTTGTCGGTCTCCACCTCCGCCACAATCTCACCCGGTTTGATCTTGTCCCCTTCTTTTTTAAGCCATTTGACGAGCGTGCCTTCGGTCATGGTGTCCGAAAGCTGGGGCATGGTGATTTCAACGGGCATCGTTTGCGTCTCCAAAGTCTTGTTGTGTTTACCCCACCGCGAAGTCCGTCAATCGCCGTACGTCCGCCGAATGGAATCCGAGCACTATATCCTCGCGCGGCACACCCGCGGCAATGAGCTCATCGGCCACCGGACGGGAGGTGCCATCATACTGAATCCAAATCTTTCCGGCGATGATATCGAGATGGACCACCGAGCCGTGAACGCGTCGTACTCCGTCCCAACCGATGTGCATCACCTCGTAATGATCCTTGTCCACGTCGATCACCGCTTCGGTTTCGATCTGCCCGTGGGAGGGCTTGACCCGTGCGTAATCCTCGACAAGCCGCCGAATGATCTGACGATCGCTTTCTAACTGATCCATCGCACCACATCATGATAAATGTTTGGTATGCCCCTGAGCTTGAATGGTTTCAATCGACATGCCATGATTTTAGTCTAAGGAGAATTGCTTTCAACCGGTCGAGACGCTTGGGCATCCGAAGAACCCGGTGCGTCGCCTACGGCTTCCGCTTCCGGCTTGAGTCGCTGCTGACGTGGGAATGAGGGTCGGTGAGGTGCGACCGCACTCAATTGTGATGAAGGATTCCACTTTGCCATATCCTGTCACCGCATTGGCTATCGATAACAAACTTCCTTCATCGCCGCCACGATCCGATCGAGGCTGGGGAGCATTGCTTCTTCCATGAAGTGATTGAAGGGGACGGGGATTTCATCGCTGTGGATGTATTCGATTGGGGCGTCGAGGTAATCGAAAACCTGCTTGCCGATTTTCTGCTGGATGCCGGCCCCCATGCCGCAGTAGCCGTAGTCTTCATCGACGATGACGCAGCGGTGCGTCTTTTTAATGGAGTTGATGATCGTTTTGATATCGAGCGGGCGGAGGGTTCGCAGGTCGATCAGTTCGACATCAATCCCCTCGGCTACCGCTGCCGCGACGGATTCGCGGACAACGCGCTGCAAAGGACGGCCATAGCTGATGACAGTGACATCCCTGCCTTCACGTTCGACAT
>JANXVV010000128.1 GCA_025351525.1 Humisphaera sp.
AAATTACTGTCCAGCACGCGACAGGGTTTGCCGCGAAGGACACTCCGCATTTCGCCTCCCATATTTGAATTGATCAGGCTGTGGAAATACGCACCGCCTGCCATTGCCAGCACTTCGCCGTCGTGGAATTCGTGGCGCTCCTGCGCAACTTGTTCGAGCCGCAAGTATTCTTCGACGGAACAGCGATGCTTTTCCAGAGGTAATCCCATGGGCGATGAGTATAGCACAAGGCGATCCCGCGTTCTCATTAGTGAGCCGGTCTCGCTTGCGAGCCGCGTCTAGTGGTCATCCCTGCAGACGCGCCTCGCAAGTGAGACGGCTAAATAATTGAGATGAAGAACGTGCGGCGACGCGCTCGCCGCGTTTCCCGTTCGCGCATCAATCGTGTAAAAGTACGAGCCTTATGACCAACGACCCCCAACCCCTGATCGGAGTGATCATGGGCAGCAAAAGTGACTGGGAAACGATGCGGCATGCCGCCGAGACACTCGCGCGCTTCGCAGTTGCACACGAGTGCCGAATTGTCTCCGCCCACCGCACGCCCGCATGGCTGAAAGACTACGCCACCACCGCCGAATCGCGCGGAATCCATGTCATCATCGCCGGGGCGGGCGGCGCGGCGCATCTGCCGGGCATGGCCGCCGCGCAGACGATTGTTCCCGTGCTGGGGGTGCCGATTGAAAGTCAGGCGTTGAAGGGAATGGATTCGCTTCTGTCGATCGTACAGATGCCCGGCGGCATTCCCGTCGGCACGATGGCGATCGGCAAGGCCGGCGCGACCAACGCCGCACTTTTAGCGATTCAAATTCTCTCACTCACCCGGCCGATGCTTCGCGAACAGCTTCGTGCGTTTCGCGAGGAGCAGACTCAGAAAGTTTTGAATGACACGCTCGAGTAAACCCATTCTTCCCGGGGCCACGGTCGGCGTGTTGGGAAGCGGACAACTAGGCCGCATGTTCGCCATCGCGGCCAGGCGAATGGGATACCGCGTGTACACCTTCTCCCCCGACACCGATACACCCACCGGGCAGGTTGCCGATCTGGAAGTGGTGGCCGCCTACGACGATCTCGACGCCGTCCGCAAATTTGCGCGCGACGTGAGCGTGGTGACGTTTGAATTTGAGAACGTCCCCGCCGCCACCGCCGCCGCTGCGGAACAGTTCGCGCCGGTGCGCCCCGGTGGCGACGTGCTGCACATCACGCAACATCGCCTGCGCGAGAAAACATTTTTGTCGCAAAACGGTTTCCCGGTGACACCGTTCCGAACCGTGAAGACAGTGGAGAATCTCCGCGCCGCCGTCACCTCATTGGGGCTGCCGTCCATCCTGAAAACCGCCGGGTTTGGATATGACGGCAAAGGGCAGACGCTACTCACATCGCTCGCGCAGGGTGAGGAGGTGATCGCAGGCGTCAACGGTCAGGAGATGATTCTGGAAGCGTTCGTCGATTTCGAGCGGGAAGTGTCGGTGGTCGCCGCTCGGGGGGAAGATGGCTCGTTCTCGCACTGGGGGGTGATCGAAAATGCCCACCGACACCACATTCTCGATCTGTCCGTCTGCCCGGCGAACGTGCCGCCGGAGGTCACCCGCGAAGCCGTCGACATCACCCGCGCCATTCTCGAAAAACTGAACGTAGTCGGCGTGCTGTGCGTTGAGTTTTTCCTCGCCCGCACCGGTCAACTGCTCGTCAACGAGCTCGCCCCTCGCCCGCACAATAGCGGACACCTAACTTTCGATGCAAATATCACCAGTCAATTCGAGCAGCAACTTCGCGCGGTGTGCGGCCTGCCGCTCGGTTCCACGCAACTGCTTCGGCCAGCCGCGATGGTCAATCTGCTGGGCGACCTGTGGGAAAACGGTGAGCCGAATTGGGCGGCGGGTCTGGCGCATCGCGATGTGAAATTGCATCTGTACGGAAAGATGGAAGCGCGTCCCGGAAGAAAGATGGGCCATCTGACCGCACTGGCGGAGACGCCTGAAAAGGCATCGCAGTTGGCGCGTCAGGCGCGCGACGCTTTGCAGGATCGAACGATTTGAAAAACTCGTTTAGCGGCGCGCCGGAGGCACGCGTTTTTTCGCGTCAAAGAAAGAAAACGCGTGCCTCCGGCG
>JANXVV010000178.1 GCA_025351525.1 Humisphaera sp.
GGACTGTCGTAAAGATCCACGACCGGCGAGTTGGCGCGGTATCCTTGCGAGGCGTTCGACGCGAAGAGGGCGATGCGGTCGACGGTGACCGCCGTGACGTCTCCGGTACTTGTGAGAATTTTCGTCGAGTGAGTCAACCCGCTCGTCGGCATGGAGATGGTCCAGGTCGGGCCGGTGGTCGTCGTCAAACCATTGCGAGAGACGATGCGCCACGTGTGGGTTCCGCCGGGGAGAAGTTGGCCGAGCAGAGTGTGGGGGGAGGCGACATTGCCGAGAAGCGTGCCGTCAAGATAGACGTCATAGCTGGAGGCTCCGCTTGCGGGTTGCCAACTCAAGGTCGGGGGAGACGCCGGTAGTGCGGCACCGTGGGGCGGGGTCGGGTCGGTTGGGGCGGAGGGCGTTCCGATGTCGAAAGTCCATCGCGGGCCGGCTGTGAATGAGGTTGCCGCGTGCGCGACAACCTGCCATGCGTGTGGCTCTGAAGCCACCGCACCGTCCGTCGTCCATTGGCTACTCGTGACATGGGCGACAAGCGCATCGTCCAAGTAAACGTCATAGCCGCTTGCTTCGGGAGAGGCGTCCCAGATCAGCGTCGGCTGCGTGGATGCCGTGTCGCCTCCGGTGGCCGGTGAGATTGTTGTAGACATCCACGTTGTTGTTTGGTGCGCCGAAAAATGATCCTTGTCCGGGACCGAACACGGCCAATGGCCCTTCGGTAAACGCCGCGAGTTCGGCGCGGGCTTCGGAGAGTGAGACGGGCGACCGGGACCACTGGTCGGTTGCCGTGTCGTAAATTTTCACCCCGCTGGTGTAGCTGGAAAAACCCATGTAGCTTGGGCTGCGACCTCCGGCAAAGATCGCTTTTGTCCCCACGGTGGTGACGTTGGGATCGATAATGCCATCGACTGCCTGATGGGTCCAGATGCCAGTGACCACGTCGAAGACGGCGTCATCGTAAGGGACGGTTAAATTTGCGCTGCCGCCGTCGAAAACGACTTTATTGCCCACGACGGCATGAGGCCGCGTTCCAAAATCGGTACTTGGAATTGTGGTCGACTACCATCGTCCAATGGAGGGATCGAAGACGTTCACGGCGGTCGAGGTGAAGACCGCCAACTTGCCCGCTACGGCAACGAGAGCACCAGGCCCAGTGGCCGGCAGTGTAGCGCGCGACCATGCGCCGGTCGCTGCGTCATAAAGGTCGATATCTCCCTTAAAGTCGTCAAGAAAAAACGCCGTGGTTCCGACGACAGCCGAATAGACACTAGCGGTCGCCTGGGACAAGATTGCGGAGGTCCACTGCCCCGTCGCGGTGTGATAGATGTCGACTTGGTTGCTAGTCGCAAGTTGGCCGCCGCTCCGCACAAAGCCGCCGGCGAACACAACCTGGTCGCCAACCGCAACCGGCGTCGCATTGTCGCGCAGGTGCGGCAGGGCGATGGTGGTCCAGAGATTTGTTGCGGCATCGAAGACGTCGATCACGTTTCACAGACGACACGGCAGGGTCGTGGCCCGTCTGGCCGCCGATGAACAGGGCCCGCGTTCCAACAACGATGACTTGACGGATGTTACTGCGCGCCTGCGAAAGTTTTGCGGCGGACCACGGGCCAGTCGTCGCATGATAGATGTCGACCGCGTCGCTCACGATGAAATTGTTTTTGGCATCCGTGAAATCGCCGCCGGCAAAGTGGACATCGTCGCCCACCTTGGCCGTCGCGAAAGATTCGCGGGGCTGGGAGAAGGGGGCGAAGGTGTGATAGAGGCCCGCGAGCGCGGGAGCGGCGAGAAGTCGCCGGGGCTCCAGTTCTTCCAGTGAAAAGGGTTCCGCGCTACACACCGATCTACACCGAACGAAGCAACGTGACATGTGATCCTCCCTATAGGGTTGCGATGAGTGTATCAGGTCCGGACGGTAGTCATGCAATAATTCCGGGAACGAGCGGATTAGCAAAACAGAACCATCGCAATTGAAATTTCTGGTCCCCTCCCCCCGGTACTCCGGGGGGAGGGGACTGGATCACCGATTCACCGAATCACTTTCCCCTCAATCCCCAGCACTTGACTCGCCGCCGTTGAATCCCCGAAATTCTTGAAATCCTTAAACGTCCACACCACTTTTTTATTCCGGGTCACTTCGATCAACTGCGGGTTTTCCTTACCGGCGTGGCAGTTGCCGATGAGGATGTTGCCGTTGGGGAGCACTTCGAGCATCGTCACCCAGGCGAGGGTGATGCCGGGGAGTTCGGTTTGTTCGATGGCCCAGACGGTCTGGCCCTCCGGGGTGACTTCGATGACGCGGTTGCCGTTGCCGCAGCCGATGAGGGTGTTGCCGTTGGGGAGGCGATAGGCGCTAAAGACGTGGTCGCCGTGGCCTTCGACACCGTGCCCACCGGCGGCGGGGCGACCGGCTAATCCCAGTTTGTAGGTCCAGACCACTTTGCCGTTCTCATCATATTCGCGGACGGCTCCGTCATTTTCGTGGGCGATGAGATAGTGGCCGTTGTCGAGTTGGCGAACCAGTCGGGTGTCGCTGTGGGTGCTGGGTTTTTCGACGGTGAGCGGAAATTCCTTGACGATTTTGTCATCCTGATCCACCTCGATGATCCGCGCGTTGCCGGATTCGCTGATCATGGTGTGACCGTTGGCGAGGCGCTGGAAGGCGTGGATCTGCAGGCCGCGTTTGGCGTCGGTGGGTTTGGAAACGTGGGTCCAGACTATTTTTTTATCCGGGGAGATTTCCTCGATCTTCGAGTCGCTCATGTGGGCGAGAATGTTGCCGTTCGGCAGCATGACGATGTCGTGCGGCGTGTTTTTGCAGGGCACCTCCCATTCCACTTCGCCCTTGGAATTGACGATCGCGATATGGCCGCGATCGCCGGCGAGAATTTTATAATTCGGGCGCTCGTCGGCGCGGGCCAGGGTGCTGATTCCGAGAAATAAAAGTGCGGTGGACCAATTGAGCAGTTTCACGGGCGGGCTCCGGGTAGAAGATGGGGACGACATTTGCGCCTCCCGTGCCGCGGGAGCGTGTGCGATGAATATACCGTGCTTGGACGCGATTCGTTATATTCGTCGTGAAATGGACACTGGGTGGTTTGAATGAGGTCGCATGGGCGAGACGCCCATGCCACCTTTTTCGAATCATCCTGCTCGAGTTTGGTTTGTGAATTCGAGTTTCGTCATTCGTTATTTTCCGACAATGCCTATATTCGATCGAACGAAATGAGAAAGGCGATGATGCAACTGAAACTGGCATTCAAATTGTTCTGGCGAGGGCTGACGGACCGCGCGTTTTCGCAACGGGTTGAGCCGTTGCTGCGCGGGGAAGTTGCGCCTGTTGCGCCGGCGGCGGTGATCGCGTCGGCGATTTCAAAGCCGCCGATGCGGAGCGACGCGCTCACGTTACTGGCGGTATTGCAGCGGGAAGGTCGGCTGGTGGATTTTCTGAAAGAGTCGATCGCCACCTACGACGATGCACAGATCGGCGCGGCCGTGCGCGATATTCACCGGGATTGTGGGGCGGCGCTCGAACGACTGTTCGCACTCAAACCGGTGCTCGATCAACCGGATGGATCGCCGGTGAAAGTGCCGGTGGGTTTTGACGCCGCCGAGTATCGATTGACAGGCAATGTTGCGGGTCAGCCGCCTTATCAGGGCAAGCTGCAACATGGGGGATGGCAGGCGACGAAAGTGCAGCTTCCGCAGTGGAGCGGTGTGCCGTCGACCGCCCAGATCATCGCTCCCGCCGAGGTTGAATTGTGAATCGAAGCACTTTGGCCCGCACATTTTCCATCGGCATCGACCTGGGCACGACCAACAGCGCGCTGGCTTATTCGCCTTTGGATCGCGAGACATTAGCCGTCGAGATTCTTCCGATTCCGCAGCTCATTGCCCCGGCGACGGTGGAGGCGCGTGATCTGCTTGCGTCGTTTCTATATCTCGGCACGCCGCAGGATGCCGTGGCGAAAAGTTATGACCTGCCGTGGGCCGATGGCCGCGACTTTGCGGTGGGGGTGTTTGCGCAGAAGCAATCCGCCGAGGTGCCGATGCGTTCGGTGGCGGGCGCGAAGTCATGGCTTTGTTACAGCCGCGCCGATCGCCATGCCGCGATTTTGCCTTGGAACGCGCCGGCGGAGGTGGCGAAGATTTCGCCGGTCGAGGCTTCCCGCCGCACGCTCGAACATCTGGTGGCTACGTGGGCCGCCGCGTTTCCGGATGCCCCAATCGGTGAGCAGCAGGTGGTGTTGACGGTCCCCGCATCGTTCGATGCCAGCGCCCGCGAGCTGACCCGCGAGGCCGCGCTGGCCGCCGGTTTACCGGAAAATTTGGTGCTGCTGGAGGAACCGCAGGCCGCGCTGTATGCGTGGTTGTCCGACCGGGGAGATGGATGGCGGCGCACACTGAAAGTCGGCGACACATTGCTGGTGTGCGATATCGGCGGGGGCACGACCGATCTCACGCTCATCCAGGCGATGGAAGAAAACGGCGAGCTGCAGCTTCGCCGCATGGCTGTGGGAAACCATCTGCTGGTGGGCGGCGACAATATGGATCTGGCCTTGGCGCATCATGTCCGCAGCGCATTTGCGGATAAAGGCGTCGAGCTGAATCCCTGGCAGGCGGTGGCGCTCTGGCATTCGTGCCGTCAAGCGAAGGAGATTTTACTCGCGGAAAAAGGGCCGAAGAAGCACGCGGTGACGGTACTGGGCAGCGGGCGGAAAGTGATCGGCGGGGCGATCTCGGTGGACTTGGAGCGCGAGGCGACCGGCCAATTGCTGGTGGATGGTTTCTTCCCGCACTGCGCGATCAGCGATAAGCCCGCCCGCCGTCGCGCGTCCGGATTTCGGGAGATCGGATTGCCGTTCGAGTCGGATACGGCCATCACCCGGCACATCGCTGAATTTTTGACGATGCATGGCGGTGAATCCGGTCCCATCCGCCCGACGCGCATTCTTTTCAACGGAGGCGTGTTCAAATCCGAGGTGCTGCGCGAGCGATTGTTGGAAGTACTGGGCGAGTGGTTCGGTCAAAAAGATGCGCCCACGCTGCTGGAAGGCCGGCACGATTTGGATTACGCCGTTGCGCGCGGAGCGGCTTACTACGCCATCGCGAAACAGGGCAAAGGCGTTCGCATTCGGGGCGGTACGGCCCGTTCGTATTACGTTGGCATCGAGACCGCCGGCCTGGCGATTCCCGGGCTGGCCCGTCCGCTGCGCGCTCTGTGCGTCGTTCCCTTCGGCATGGAAGAGGGCACAGAGACGGACGTCCCCGGCGGGGAGATCGGACTGGTCGTCGGCGAGCCCACCGCGTTTCGATTTTTCTCGTCAGCGGTGCGAAAGGACGATCGACCGGGCACGGTGCTGGAGGTTTGGAAGGACGATGAGTTGTCAGAAACCGACTCGCTCGATGCGTCGCTTCCCGCCGCGGAGAAGAGCGAGGACGGGTATGTGCCGGTGACGTTCCACTCGCGGATCACGGAACTGGGCGTGTTTGAGCTGTGGTGCGTCAGCACGATTTCGGAGCATCGGTGGAAGCTGGAATTCAGTGTGCGGGATGAGGCATAGGGAGACCGCGATTTTTTTTAGCGGGTGTGCCGAAGGCACGCGTTTTTTTCCCTTCTGAATCAAGAAACGC
>JANXVV010000219.1 GCA_025351525.1 Humisphaera sp.
GGGGATTCAACGGCTGTTGCGCAGCATGAAAGAGCATCCGCAATACACACCGGTGGATTCGCTGGCACTTTGTCAGGGGTATGCGCCGCATGCGAGGTTCATCAGGGAGGAAGAGTAACTTGTAGCATGGGCTACCAGCCCATGTTTTTAGGCAAAACATGGGATGGTAGTCCATGCTACGAAATCGCAAATGCGATGGAATCGCTGAAATTCACAACATCGCCGCAACGGATCCTGCTCATTAAACCAAGTGCGATCGGCGACGTGGTTCATGCGCTACCGGTGCTGAATCTACTGCGAACGCGTTGGCCGGCGGCAAAAATAAGCTGGCTCGTGACGCCCACCTGCGCGGGGCTGCTGGAAGGCCACCCTCAGCTCGATGAAGTCATTCTGTTCGAGCGAAAGCAATTCGGCCATGCCTGGCGAAGCGCGACGGCAGCCAAAGCCCTATGGCAATTCTCGCGCGATCTGCGGGATCGACACTTCGACCTGGTCATCGATCTTCAGGGTTTGTTGCGCAGCGGATGGCTCGCCTGGGAAACCAGGGCGGCCACCCGGATCGGTTTTGGCAACGCGCGGGAACTGGGATGGATTTTTTATACGCATAGGGTTCCCATCGAGACGACGGAGCAGCACGCGGTGGATCGATATCTGGCCGTGGCTGCGGCGCTGGGATGCAAGAGCGCGCCCGTGGAATTTCATTTTGCAACCACGGATGAGGATCGCGCTGCGGTGGATGCGATGCTGCCGGCCGGGCGACGATTTGCGGTGCTGTTGCCGGGGACGAATTGGGCGACCAAGCGATGGCCGGTGGAGCATTTTGCCGCGTGTGTCGAACCGTTGAAATCGCGGTTCGGATTGGAGACGGTGATCGCGGGCGGGCCGGGAGATTCACCACTCGCGGCGAAGGTCGGCGGACTGAATCTCTGCGGAAAAACGACCTTACGGCAATTGGTCGCGCTGCTGGAACGCGCGGAATTGGTGATCGCCAATGACAGTGGCCCGATGCACATTGCCGCCGCCCTTGGCAAGCCGCTGGTCACGCCCTTTGGTCCGACCAATCCGATCCGAACCGGGCCGTATCGACGGATGGACACGGTGCTGCGCGTCGATATCCCGTGCAGTCCGTGTTACTCGCGACGCTGCTCGCATCGGAGTTGCTTGCGATGGTTGCAACCGGAATCCGTTTTGCGACATGCGGAAAGCCAACTCATTCAAATTGAATTTTCCAAGTGAAAAAAATAAAAATCGCCCACGAAGGGACACGAAGGAAGAACACGTCGAAGAAATTACTCTGTTCTTATTCGCATTCTTCCTTCGTGTCCCTTCGTGGGACGGTCTTTGAATGGGGGTGGGTTTATGCGACCTGCGGCGGGAAATTAAGGCATCTCAGACGCGTGTGGCTTGGGACCGATCTCATACTGCCCCTCCAAAATCGCCCCCGCTCCCACCGCCAGACTGGGGGCGGTAATGCTCCCGCGCAGCTCGGCTTCCGGGCCCACCAGCACCGGGCCGCGACTGTGGATATCGCCCGTGACCTTTAATTTCCCCCGCACGATCAACCCGCCGCAGATGATTTTATCGGTGACCACATGCCCCTTTTTCTCGACCGTGACCACCCCGCAGGTTTCAATCGAGCGACGGGCCTGATATTCCTTGAACCGAATTTCTTCCAGCTTCAGCGATTTGTTGCAAAACCGACAGGTCACGGAAAGTGCTTTGCGACTGACTTCCTGCGCCTTCTCACAATACAGGCACACGATCGTCACGCGATCGTCCGAAGGGGGGACGTTGTAGGTCTCCAGGGCCATGTCGAATGGGGAAGGCATGGTCACGAGAAGTGACCATGCCGGGGAAGCGGATCAGAAAATCACTTGGCGGGCTGGGCTTGCGGCATGGGCTTGTCCTGCTGCCGAATCTGCATCGGGTTCGCTCCGTGCGGTTGCGCGGGTTTGCCCTTGACGGCATCGGGGCCCACCGTGACATGTCCGCTCATAATCGCGCCCTCATCCACCACCAGTTTGCTGGCGGTCAGGTCTCCTTCGTACCGTGCGGATTGTTTCAGTTCCACGCGATCGGTGGCGCTAAGTTTTCCCTTCACTTCGCCCTCGATCGAAATCGCCCCGGCGTCGACGTCGGCGGCCATCTTGGCTTCCTTGGTGACGTGAAGCCGACCGGGGGTCATGATGTTCCCCTCGAATTTTCCATGCAGCCGCATCCCTTTTTCGAAGGTCAAATCGCCTTTAAAGCTTGCGTCGGGACCGAGGATTGTCGGGAAGTCATTGTTGCCGGTTTCCGCCATGGGGTGCCTCCTGCACGGATGCTGAGATTGGGTGAACGGCCCGTACAAACAGGGCCGATTGGTTCGTGAGTATACGGAGAATCGTTCCAACCACAATTCATGCGGGAATGGGAGACAAAGTCTTTTAATAACAGGTGACATGTGCGTCTCGCCCGTGTTCTTTTGGCCTTGGAAAAAAAGCACTGGCGAGACGCCCATGCCACCTTATTCAAATTACCCTGCATTCAATAAAGGACAAAAATCAGGACGAATCGCTATTTCTCATCGTCATCTCATTCTCGCCGATTATACTGAACCAAAGTATCGCGGCGACGCTATGCACGTCTGGAAAGATAAAATGCAAAGGGTCCGTCAAAATAATTCCGGGGCCGCTCGCGGTGTGTTAACCGCTTTGCTGGGTTGCGCCTCGTTCTTTGTAGCGATGGGCGTTGCCCAGACGGGTTTCGCCGACGGTCGACCCAAGCCCACCGCCAATGCCTATTCGATTTCCATCGCCGGTTGCCTGACCGGCACCGGCACGGCCACTTTTGACGGCACCACCCTCTCGATCACCGGCACCGTCACCGACGACAACGGCAATAAGGGCAGCTTCAACGTCACCGGCCTGAAGGTCGATGCCAAAAATCATTTTTCCGGCACCGGCACCGCCATGGGAGACACTCTCAAAATCGGGGGCCGTCTCGATCCGGTCGCCTCGAAGGAAACCGCCTTGAGAACCGATCGATTGGTCTGCACGTTCAAGTTCACGGCCAAGGATCTACATGGCCGTGTCGCCGGCTTCGTACCCGTCGATCCGGCGGTGGCTCCCCCGAAAAAAGACCCGACCCCGGAAGCAAGAGTTTCCTAAAGTCGCA
>JANXVV010000236.1 GCA_025351525.1 Humisphaera sp.
GAGGCACCGTTGCGCGGAAAGGGCGGATGATGTGTCGACGCCTTTAATTATTTAGCTGGGTCGCTTGCGACGCGCGTCTAACTGCTCTCCCGCAGGTGGATCGCTCGGACGCGCCTCGCAAGCGAGACGGCTAAATAATTCGGGCAAATATCAATCCATCAAATCAAACGTCACGCTCACACTTGCCCGCACCGCCATCTGTCCCAACGGCATCGTCTCACCGCCATCCCCGCCTTCGGGTGCTGCCTGTGCAGCATTCTGGATGGAATTGCTGAAACTATTGCCGCCCCATGACCGGCCATAATATCCGACCGACCCTTCGCCGATCGTACGCGGCTTGCCGACTTTCATCTCCAACTCACTCGCCAAAGCGACCGCTTTTTCTTTCGCCGCCTTGATGGCCATCTTTCGGGCCTGATCGCGATGCTTGCGAAGGTCGGAAGTTTTGAACTCGAAGCCGTGCAACTGATTGGCGCCGTTCTTCAGGCCGTGATCGATGAGTTTTTCGCGAAGCTTGGTGTCTTTCAGCGTGACCGAATAAATGCGCCGCGCTCCATAGCCTTCTATGCCCTGATGCCGGTCATTGTATTGAATGTCGATATTCAGGGTGTCGGTCTGAATGTGCTTATCCTCGATCCCCAGTGACTTGATCGCCTTCAACAGACGGGCCGACTGGTCGTCATTCGAGGTTTTGGCTTTGTCCAAATCCCGGTCGAACGTCTGCACGCCAAAGTTGACGATCACTTCATCCGGCACGACGTAGACGATCGACTCGCCGCTTGTGCTGATAGATCGGGGGGGAGTGTGGATGGGCATTTCCTGGGCATGCAAACCGGTGGTGACGATGAAGGCGATGAGTGATAGTGTCGGCAATCGCATGGAAAACCTCAAGGGGAAAGAAGCGGATTCGTGTACGCGATCGCTTTGACGCGCGAAAGCAACAAAAGTTCGCGGTTCCTGATTATTTAGCCGTCTCGCTTGCGAGGCGCGTCTTTGCAGACTCCTATGGAACAAGTCCATGGGCTTTTCAAGGTGGTTACATTTTTTAAGCGATTGGCAAATGTGAGTCCGGCTTCCCGCTCATTTGCCTCTTTCCCCGGTCTTCGTTATTTTACGGACGTTCAGCGCAGCATGATCGGGCACTTTGCGCCAACGCGCCCTCGGAAGGGTCTGCGGCAGTTCTCCCGATTGAAGGAGTATCGGCGTGATATTTGATCGCTTCCTGAGCATGTTCAGCATCGACATCGGCATTGACTTGGGAACCTGCAACACGCTCGTCTGCGTGAAGGGCGAGGGCATCGTTCTCAATGAGCCCAGCGTGGTGGCCGTGAAAAAGGGCACCAATCGCGTGCTGCAAAACGGTAACGCGGTGGGCCTGGTCGCCAAGGAGATGCTCGGCAAAACGCCCGGTTCCATCACCGCCATTCGCCCGTTGAAGAACGGCGTCATCAGCGATTTTGAGATCACCGAGGCGATGCTCGCGTACTTCATCCGCCGCGTGCATGGCCGCAAGCACTTCATCGGGCCGCGGGTCGTCATCGCCATTCCCTCCGGCATCACGGCGGTGGAAAAACGCGCCGTGCTGGACTCTGCCGAACGCGCCGGCGCACGCCGCGTGTACCTGGTGGAGGAACCCATGGCCGCCGCGATCGGCGCGGGGTTGCCGGTCACCGAACCCACCGCCAGTATGATCGTGGACATCGGGGGCGGCACGACGGAAGTGGCCATCATTTCGCTGGCGGATATCAGCGTGTGCGAATCGGTTCGCGTGGCGGGCGACGACTTCGATGAGGCGATCGTCAACCACATGAAAAAGACCTACAACATGCAGATCGGTGAGCAGATGGCGGAACGGATCAAGATCGAGATCGGCTCCGCCTCGCCGCAGGGGGACAACGAACCGAGCATGGAAGTTCGCGGCCGGGACATGATCAGCGGCCTGCCGCGAAAGACGCTGGTGACCACCGCCGAGATTCGCGAGGCGCTTCAGGAACCTTGCACGCAAATCGTCGAAGCCGTCACCCGCACGCTGGAACTGGCCGAGCCGGAACTGGCGGCTGATCTGGTCGACAACGGAATCACCATGGCCGGTGGAAGTTCGATGCTGCGAGGACTTTGCACCGTCATCAGCAATGCCACG
>JANXVV010000240.1 GCA_025351525.1 Humisphaera sp.
AAAGCACGGGCGAGACGCCCATGCCACCTTTTTTTCGAAAGAACTTATTTGAGGTGATTTACTGTGAACCGGCAATGAATCATCCCACTCAACTATTTCGCAGGAAAAACGGGATGGCGATCAATATCGAGCAGATCGCGAGCAAAGCGACAAGATTGGAAATGAAATAGGGACAGATTAAAAGAGCCAGGCCCGCGCCCACAGGAATCAATTCACCGGCCTTTTTTCCGTACATGACGAAGCCCATTCCGACTGTGCCGAAAAGCATTGAGAACATCAGGCTGGCCATATCCATCGCGAAGGCTCCCATGCCGCAAACAGCGGCGGCTTCTTATGTATCGGCTATTCTGACTGAGGTAGTATGCGCTATGAACCGCAAAAAGCATGGGCGAGACGCCTATGCCACCAGTTTTTCAGATGATCCCAGATGGATGGGAAAATTTGCCAAATTGCCAGCGGCCCCAACTACCGCATCGATCGAGATAGGCGTATCCCTTCAATCCGCGAAATTTCGTTCGGAAATAAACGACGAAATTGAAAAGATTGTCTTGATCTGCGTCCGAGCGATTGTTAAGTTATCGGACCCCAGTGATCGAGGGTCTTTCGGGGCTTTTCCCGAGTTGACGTGTGATGTTTTTAAAAAATGACGGAGGGCTTTGATGTTCCGGAAGCTCTGTTTTCTCATCGGTTCCGTTTCCCTTTCCATGTTGTCCACTGCTTCGAGCAAAGCTGCAGCCGACCTCAGCAACTCGATTGCCGGTTCCGTCTCCGACGGTACGGCCAGCATTCCTTACCGGCTTTTCCAACCGCAGGGGGAAGCGCCGGGACAAAAGGTGCCGCTCATTTTGTACCTTCACGGGATGGGCGAGCGCGGCACGGATAACGTCAGCCAAACCACCTGGATGGGCAATCTGGCCGCTAAAACCAGCAGCGGCCAGTACGCCGCTTATGTGCTTGCGCCGCAGATCAACACCAGCATGTGGTTTTCCAGCAATAGCAATACGCCTTCCGAGGCGATGTCGCTGACGTTGCAGGCGCTGCATCAAGCGATGAACAATCCCAATGTGGACACCAGCCGAATTTACGTGACGGGTGTTTCGATGGGCGGATTCGGGACGTGGGATATTTTGCGTCGCGACCCCAAAACTTTCGCGGCGGCGGTGCCGATGTCCGGGGGCGGCGATCCATCGACCGCATCAGCGATCAAGGACACTCCGGTCTGGGCCTTTCACGGGTCGGCGGACAACGTCGTATCGGTTGATTCAACGCGCAACATGGTCGCGGCATTGACGGATGCAGGAGGCTCACTGAATTACACCGAAGTTGCCGGTGGAGGCCATGTGATTTGGCCGGAGATGTATCAGGATGCCGGGAATACACTGTATTCGTGGCTGTTTTCACAGCGGTTGGGGAATGGCGTGGACCCGACCCTGGTGCCGGAACCGGTGGCCGCATCTAGCGCGGCGGCAGTTGCGCAGGTAGAGGTCACTGCTGCCGTGGTAGCAGTTCCCGAACCGGCTTCCATTGGTTTAATGTTACTGGGCGGGGTCACCTTGCTGCGTCGAAATCGAAAATGAATTCGGTGGCATGGGCGTCTCGCCTATGCTTTTTGTTTTAGAGTGTCCTGATCGATCGGAACCAAGACCGACTTCCACCGTCCATCGTGGCACGGGCTTCCAGCCCGTGTTAACAGGCACGTGCGTAAAGGTGCTTGGTCACTTTCGATATCTTCAGCACAGGCTGGAAGCCCATGCCACGAATGAGATTTCAAGCCTCGAACCACAACGACGTTTTTGAATCGAATCACAAAAAGCACGGGCGAGACGCCCATGCCACCCCGCTCACCCCTTCACCGCTCCGCTGGCCAATCCCGCGATGAAATCCCGCTGCATGATGAAGAACAGGATCACCACCGGCAAAATGCTGAGCAGTGTGCCGGCCATCAACACCCCATACGGCGTTTGAAATTCCGGCAGGCTCATCATGTTCGTCAATCCAATCGGCAGCGTGTATTTCCGCTCGTTTTGCAGAATGATTTGCGGCCATAGAAAGCTGTTCCAGTTGGCCATGAAATTCAAAAGGGTGTACGCGCCGATCATCGGGCGCACGATCGGCAGGGCAATTTCCCACCAGAGGCGAAACTCACTGCACCCATCCACCCGTCCCGCGTGAAGCAGTTCATCGGGCACTAATTTCATCGCCTGCATGAAGAGAAAGATGCCGAAGACGCTCACCGCGCCGGGCAGGATGATGGCCGCATAGGAGTTGATCCACCCCAGGCGATACATCATCAACTGCATGCTCGGCAGCATTACCTGATACGGAATCAGCATCGTCGTAAGCATGACGATGAGGAGCGATTTTTTAAACCGGAACTCATATTTCGCCAACGCAAATCCCGCCAGACTGCTCAGGGTCACCACGATGACGGTCTGGGCACAGCTCACAAACACCGAGTTGATCAGCCATCCGGCGAAGGGGTAATGCTGGAAGAGGAAGCGATAGTTGGAGAGCGTCCAGCGGCCAGGCTGGTTCCACGGAAGAAAGGTATACGCGAAAAAATCGTCCTTGCTTTTGAACGTCGCACAGACCAGCCAAGCGAACGGCGTGAGGCTAATTAAAGCCAGCGAGAACAGCGCAAGATGATAGAAAAAACGTCGCATGTTTCCGGTCCCCTCCCCCCGGTACTCCGGGGGGAGGGTTAGGGTGAGGGGTTTTTCTTTGTATCACAATCGTCGCAAATCTTCGTCTCTCACAAATACACGAAGGAATTAAATGATAGGTTTTTCCGCGCCGATCGTTGTGTTTTTGTCGGAAAAGAGAAGCGGTTCGCGGCGCGTCGCGGCTAACCAGATCGCGGGAAATCGAGTGAGCGCGTTGAAGGTGCAGTGTAGTGTCAATCGTCCCGCCCTGCGCGCAAGCCGCGAAGTTGCAGCAGGGAAATCAGCAGGATGATGAGCACCAGCACCCATCCGACCGCCGAGGCGAAGCCGGCGTCACCGGCGTCGAAACCCATGAAATACAGGTACATCACGATCGTCGACCCGTAACCGGCGGGACCGGCGGTTTGCCCAAAAAGCACGAACGGCAACTCGAACAACTGGAATGCGCCGATCAAACCGACCAGCACTAAAAATCGCAGCACGGGTTTCAAGCCGGGAAGCGTCACATGGCGGAAGCGATCCCATCGGCCGGCCCCGTCCATTTCCGCCGCATCGTACAACTCGCGATCCACACCCTGCAGCGCGGCTAAAAAATAGATCATCCCATACCCCACCGATAACCACAGTGACGCCATCACGATTGCGGGCATCGCCAGCAAAGGCTTCGCGGTCCATTGCGTCTCCGTGCCGATGAACGGAAACACCGCGCCGATCGCCTTGTTAATCAAACCGTGACGCGGCGTGAGCATCATGCTGAAGATGATCGCCACGAATACATTTCCCACCAGATGCGAACTGAAAAACGCGAAGCGCAGAAACATTCGGCCATACACCCGTCGACCGTTTAATGCGACCGCCAAAGCCAGCGACAGCGGAATTTGAAGCGACATGAAAACGATGGCGAAGTAGAAGGTGTTGATCACCGCGCCGCGAAAGGCCCAGTCGCGAAGCAGAAAGCGGTAATTGTCCAGGCCGACGAATTTCATCGATCTGGGTGAAGCCGCTTTGTAAAGGCTCAGCACGAGGCTTCGGCACAGGGGATAGACCATGAAGACACTGAACAGCGCGATGAACGGCGAGACGAAAAAATACGGGGCATAACGCGATTGAAGCGCCCAAAGCTTTTGGCGGATCATGGTGTCACAGCGCTCGCTTTCGGCGAATCTTCCTCGAACTCCCATTGCTTCATGCGGTCGGCCAGATCGGCGGCGGCGGTATCGAGCCATCCCTGACAAGCCACTTCCAACCCGTCGGTTCCTTGTCGCCGCTCGACTCGCCGGGCGGCTTTGGTCAGCACCATTTGAAGATAGACACCGGCGATATTGCTCGCGGGCGTGACGAATCGCGGGGGGATTTGACCGGCAAGTTCGATGAGCATTTCATCGACGTGCTGCCCGCCGTAATAGTCATCGGGCTGGTGATACGAAGGGTCTTGCCACATCGATTTCACGGGCGGAAGAATCTGCGTGAACGTTCGCCGGGCCTCGACACCGGCCCGGTCGAAATACAGATGCTCGATCAGTTTCCAGGCTTCCTCTTTGTGGGTGGAAGAGCGGAGGATGGCGATCATCGTTCCACCCCAGGTGGCGGTGGGGGCATCGGTCGGATCGAAGCGCGGCAAGGGCATGAACCGCAGTCTGCCGCTCAGCGCATCGCCGCCGTATTCCTTCAGAAGCCCGATGCGCCAATCGGGAGTAAAAAAAGCGCAGAGATTTCCTTCGAGCAGATCGCGGGCGAGCGGGCCGTCTCCTTCACCGGATTCGCTGCCGATGCGTTGCGGGCCGGCGACGCACTGCGCGTAAAACGCCATCACCTGCGCCACCTTCGGATCGGCCAGATGAATGCGATGGTGGTCGTCGATGAGATTGATCCCACGCTGCAAAAGCATGATCGTGAGCAGATCGATTCGGGTGGAATAGAGTTCCATCGCATGGCGGGTTTTGTAGCCGTGCGCGGCCCAATACTGTTGAAACTGAAGACAGCGCCGTTGAAATTGCGGCCAGGTTTGCGCGCCGGATAAATCGATCCCCGCCTGCCGAAAGAGATCGTCGCGATAGGTGATGCCCACCGGATGAACATCGTGCGGGACGCCAAAAATTTCACCCTGCTTGGTCCACGGGGCATACCGCGACTCGACGATCTGATCGTACCAGCCCGATTTTTTCAGCAACGCCGTCATCGGTTCAAAGCCGACTTCGGGCAGCGGGGGGCGGAAGAATTTGCCGACTTGACCCACCTCCATTTCGACGAGATCCGGCACTCCCGGGCCCGTCAATCCATCGGCGAAAGCGGCTTGCAATCTGCGGCCCATGGCGTGGACTTGCACGATCTGCAAGTCGACGGTCACGCCGGTCTTTTTTTCGAAGGCGGTGAGAGCGGGTTGATAGGTCGTGAAATGGGAGTCGGCGAAAACCCAGAGAGTGAGCCGTTTGGCGGGCGGGTCGCGCCGTGAAATCACCGCCGCGCCGGTGACGGCGGTGAGGATCAACATCACCAGAATCGGCTTGCCCAGATGAAATGACATTACCGCCGTATTTTCCGGCGTGGGCGGCGCGTTTGCAATTCCCCGATCGAATTATTTAGCCGTCTCGCCTGCGAGCCGCGTCTAGAGGCAAGCCTGCAGAAAAGCGCCTCGCAAGCGAGACGGCTAAATAATCGGGAAAAATCTCACTTCACCTTTTTCGGATCCGGCACGAACGGTTTCGGATCGGCACCCGGCGCCACCTCCTTGATGTTCGGCGTGATGTCCGCCTCCGCGCGACCGGTGATCCAACTTAAACCGCCGATCAGCAAACCCTGGTACGCCGGCATCTGCCATACGTCCTCGCGATGCCCGAGCGACGAGAAAAACACCCGGCCTTTGCCGTGCATGCGGGCCCAAGTTTCCGGGTATGACTTCCGCTGATACATCGGGCCGGTCATTCCCTGAGTGTCCTGCATCAGAATCACATGGAGATCCGGGGCAAAGTTTTTGAGCGCGTACCATTCTTCGGAAAAGTTGGCATCGGTCAGACCTGACGCCCCGGGAAACTTTGCATCGATGCAGCGGAGCGTGGATTTCTGCTGGGCGCCGTGGACGATGAATTCTCCGCCGAGCATTTGAATGTAGGGGTCGAAATCATCCTCGCCCTTTTCGTTCACATCGCGCAGCAATTCCTTCGTCGGCTTGCCATGACTGTGAAACGTGTCGGAACCGCTGTGGAGCGCCATAAACCCTTTGCCGTTTTTCACGGCATCGAGAAATGCCTTCTTGCCCGCATCGCCCATTCCCGGTTCGCGGGAGATGATTTGATCGGGGACATTCTTCTTTCCATCCGGACCGGCCTTCATCGAATATTTATCCGAGTCTTTGGTGAGGTCGCCCGTGGTATAGAACACCAGGCCGTCAAACTTCGCGAGGTACTCCGGTGTGAAAAGTGAGCCGTCCTTTGAACACGTGACTTCAAACCCATTCTTTGCGCCGAGGTCGGTCAGAATCTGCTCGGCATAGGCGAGTTTGGCGGGATCGGCATCCGGCCGCTTGATGACGCTGTGCTGAAAACCGGATGACTTGGTGAAGAAGAGGATCCTCTTCGTCGGCATGTCCGCCGCGAGTAGAGATCGGCCAAGGAACGGGGAAAGCGCCAGACCGGCGCCGATCACGCCAATGGATTTGAGCAGATCGCGGCGATTGAAACGGAGTGGAGTCGACATTCGCATCCTTTGTGTGAGTGGTGGAACGATGAAATGATTATCGCAAATCCGGGTCGATGTTGATTCGGCGATTGCCGCGAGAAATGCCCGCCGTTACACTGATATCCATGATCGAGAAGATTTTCAAAGCGTACGATGTTCGGGCCGTGTATCCCAATCCCCTGGACAAAGATGCGGCCTGGAAGGTCGGGCACGCGACGGGGCAGTACCTCAAGCGCAGCCGCCAGAACCTTCCCGCCGATCAGAAGGTGAAGCGCGAGGATACGGTCGTCGTCGGTCGCGATATGCGCCCCAGCTCGCCGGAATTGGCGACGGCCCTTTGCGACGGCTTGCGCTCGACGGGCATGAACGTCGCCGACGTCGGCATGATCGATACTTCGTTCATCTACTTCGCGATCAATCACCTCGATGCAGTCGGTGGGATTCAGACGACCGCCTCGCACAATCCGATCCAGTACAACGGTTTCAAGATCAGCGGTCCCAAGGCCAAACCGATCGGATCATCCAGCGGCCTGGATGACATCAAGCGGATCGCCACGACCCTTCGCGTGATGAAAACCGGGGTGCAGGGAAAGTATGAGGAAATGGATTTGTGGGGACCGTACAAAAACACCGTGCTGAAGTTTCTGCAGATGAAGCGCAAGCTGCGGGTGGTGGTGGATGCCAGCAACGGGATGGCCGGGAAAATGCTGCCGCTGGTGTTCGGCGATCAGATCAATCTCGAAATGATTCCGCTGCTCTTCGACATCACCGGCAGCTTCACGCACGATCCCAATCCACTGGTCGAGAGCAACCTCGACATGCTGAAAAAGAAGATGGCCGAGGTGAAGCCCGACTTTGGCGTGTGCTTCGACGGCGATGCGGATCGCTGCGTGTTCGTGGATGAAAACGGCAGGATGATCGGGTCGGACATGATCACCGCCGTGCTGGCCGAGGATTTTTTGAAGCGGCCTGAGAATCACGGCGCAACGGTGGTGTATGACCTGCGCTCAAGCCATGTGGTGGCGGATGTGATCAAGCAATTCGGCGGCGTGCCGAAGCGCGACCGCGTCGGCCATGCGTTCATCAAGAAGACGATGGCCGAGACCAGGGCGGTGTTCGGCGGGGAGCTGTCGGGGCATATTTATTTCCGCGACTACTACTATGCCGACTCCGCCGCCGTCGCCTTCGCGCGGATGCTGTCGGTGATTTCCGAACAGGGCAAGCCGTTGAGCGAGGTCGTCGCGCCGCTGTACAAATACGCGCAGAGCGGCGAACTGAATTTTCAGATCGAAGACAAGGACGGCAAGATTCGCGAGATCGCAGACGTGTATAAAAAATATCAGGTGGATTATCTCGACGGCATCACGGTGGATTGCGTCGATTGGTGGTTCAATGTGCGCAAGAGCAACACCGAGCCGATGCTGCGGTTGAATCTGGAGGCGGCCAATGCGGCGCAGCTTCAGGAAAAACTGGTGGAGCTAAAGAAGCTGTTGGGTGAACCGGTGCATGGGCATTAAAACCATCCCCCGTTTAGCGGCCGTGCCGGAGGCACGCGTTTTTTGTTTAGCTGAAAAAACGCGTGCCTTCGGCACAGCCGCCAAACGGGGGATGGTTTTAATGCCCATGCACCGGTTCACCCAACAGCTTCTTTAGCTCCACCAGTTTTTCCTGAAGC
>JANXVV010000331.1 GCA_025351525.1 Humisphaera sp.
AAACAGATTCATGATCGCGTGAAAACCCTGGGTCGAACTCATTCGCCAGGCGATGCAGAAACCGAGCGCGGTCAGGGCGAAGCTCATGATGAACATCATCAGCATGGCGGCCAGCAGCGTGAGAATCGTGTAGTGAAAGCCGATCAACGGCGACAGTGCCAGAAAAATCAACCCCTGCCCAAAAGCCAGCACCGTGCCGCCCAGCACCTTCCCCAAAACGATCGCCATGGGTGAGATCGGCGCGACCAGCACGGATTGCAAAAACCCTTCGCGGCGATCCTCGATGATCGAGATCGTCGAGAAAATCGCGGTGAAAAGGAGGATCATCACTACGGTGCCGGGGAAGAAATAAGCCATGTACCCGCCGGCGGTGGCGGAGTCGGTGGAACCTCCGGGCGATTGAAAGCTGCGACCCATCCCGCCGCCGATCAGCAGCCAGAAGACGATCGGCGTAGCCAGGGCACCGATGATGCGGTGCTTTTGACGGATGAAACGGATGAGTTCTCGCTGGCAGAGTGATAGGGCGGGGAGCCATAGGCCGGGACGGGAGGAACCGGCTACGACAGCGTCACGGTATTCAAGCGTTGAGGAGGCTGATTGCATGGTTCAGCGCATTGTAGGGCGAAAAAATGCGATTGGCGATAGTGGCAAATGCTATCGAGACATTGGCATCAGATCGTTCCGGCAATGCGAACTGATGCCTTACGATATGAGCTTTCATTGACGCACTTATCGCGTAGACTGTCTCGAAACAGGCAATGTCGATGGAACCGGTCAATAATATCCGATGATTCGATAGGGTGCTTCAAGTGTCTGGAATTGAGAAATGTTACGACGAGTTGAAATCAAGAATTTCCGATCATGCAAAGACGTCGTCATCGAGATGAGCGGCGGCCTTCTGGTACTGGTGGGGAAGAATGGCGCGGGGAAGACAAATCTGCTGAATGCGATTGATTGGGCTGCCCGCTGCGCGACGTCTTTGATTGCCTGGGATTTCGAGTATTTAAGAAGCGGCGAGCCGATTGAAGTTAAATTGCAGTTCACTGCGGAATCGAAACGGTTTGAATATTCGGTGAGTGCTTATTACGAGACAAGAGTAGTTCCGGGAGAACCGATGACCGTAAGAACGGTCGTCCAAGAAGGATTAGTCGATCTGGATCAATTGGAAAACGCATCGATTATTTTTTCACGACGCGATGAGGTCGTCATTATCGCTGGGCGCGCGGAACCTGTGAAGATTGGGCAACAATCGAGTGTGCTCCCAACGCTGGCGACTTTACTTCCGACCGATGACGAGTTCGTAATTCGCACGCGCTCCGCACTGCATTTCCTGGATACGCTGCGATACTATCCTCTGGAAGACGAACCTAAACTGAATGCCGAGGAAGGGTACAATGCATCTGGTCTTCTAATACCTCGCGATGCTTATGCGAAGTGGTTGACTCAGTATAAAAGTTCAGGAGACGCCGGCCCTTCGGTTTTATTGCGGTTGCTGCACCTTGCTATAATGAACGGGGATGAATTCAGCATTCTTAAATCCATACTCGGGCAAAATGGACTCGGGCTTGTCGACGCAATTACTCACACCCCTATTGAAGTTCGACGCGGAGCCAGGCCAGGCACCCAGGATATTTCTGAAGTTTATCATTTCCTGGATTTCACTCCCACGAATGCACAAAGAGACTTTGGTTTTCGATACGGAGTGCTTTCACTCGGCACTCGTCGCGTCGTGCGCATTCTAGTCCATCTGCTGTTCGATCACTCGTCCGTCATGCTGATCGAGCAACCTGAAGACGGCCTGCATCAGGGCATGACGAAGAAACTCATCGGAATGCTCAAGGCCAATGCCGAACCAACGCAGTTAATTATTTCGAGTCACTCATCGGCGTTATTAAATACCCTGACACCGGACGAAGTTCGATTGGTGTTCATCAGCGATGGCGTGACCCATGTGCGCTCATTGTCGGCGCGGGAGTTGGAAGCGGCTGCTCATTTCATGAACAAAGACGGCACGCTTTCCGATTTTCTGGAGTCAGTTCAGGAGGAGTAGCGGTGTACGGAATACTTGGGGAGAGTCAATCGGATGTGAATACACTTAGAGTGTTCGTTCGCCGTATTGCGGACAATGATTTGCTGTCCATCAAAGCCAAGGGATACGAGGGCTGTGCAGAGATGCTTCGCAAGGGCGCGCGGCAACTGGACCTGTTTGCCGACTTGGGTTGCTCGCGATTCATCGTCTGCTATGACTCCGATGGAGCCGATCCTGCGACACGGCGAAAAAAGGTCGAGGATGAGATCGTGAAAAAATCGAGTTCGGCCCACCCCTGCTGTGTTGTCGTCCCCGTGCAGGAACTCGAAGCCTGGCTCCTCGCTGACATCGAATGCGCAACCAACATCTTCAGCTCTTGGAAACCTGCACCCATTCTGAATCCAGAGGCCATTCCCAGCCCGAAGGAACACCTCGAGAAATTAAGCAGGGCTAATAATCGTCGTCCGCGCTACGCCCACTCGACCCACAATGAGCGGATGGCGAAATACATCGATCTCCAAAAGGTGCATCAAGCTTGTCCCTCCATACGTCCCCTCTTCCAATTTGTCCTCGGCACCTGATTCGTAGGAACCAACTGCGATTGCCATCGAATACCGGAACCGCGATTTCGGGTGATGACCCGACGCGGGAATCCGTCAGACCAGCCCGAAGTTCAAACCCGCCGATGTTCCCGAAGCAAAGGCGGTGAAACGAAACGTGGGGGAAGTGGCGATGTGCCCGGGAGGGACGAAGACGTTTATGCGGTAGTCTCCGAGCGTTAAATTGCTGAATTTATAATTGCCCTTTGCGTCGGTGGTGGCGACCGGGTCGCCCGCGTCGAGTGTGCCGGAACCGTTGTAATCGATGTAGAGCGTTTCACCGGCGAGGCCCGGTTCGATGCCGTTGCGGACACCGTCGCCACTGTAATCGAGGAAGACGTTTCCCGTGATCGAATTGACGCGCGGCTTGGCCTGGATCTGATAGATGACGCCCGCGCCGGCAGTGGTGAAGGTGTTATCCGGTGCGAGATCGGAGAAGAAAAGGGAATCGGCGGTGCTCAGCCAACCGACCGGATGACCGATGGCGGCGACGTCGTTGCTGATGAAATCGAAATGCCGGCCGGAGTATTGATCGTAATAGCTGACAGGATTTTGGGTGTTAGCCAGGCCATCGCCGGTGTAATTGCCCTGTCCATAAAAACCGAGGAATACACCGTGATTGAGCGGCTCGGGAAAGGCGGCGGGCGCGTGGGCGATATCCTGCGGGCCCTCGGCGATGGAACCGTTGACCGGTGTGAAGGCGGCCAGCGGGCCGACCGCTCCCGAGCCGACGCGCTGGCCGGTGGACTCCACAATATAGCTGTGCGCGAACCCGAAATCGGGGGGATTTCCGTTGCCGATTTGGGCGAAGGGAATCATGTTCAGCGTGTCGGCGCTGAGTTGCGGATTGGCATCGCCGGTGGGACCCCCGTTGATGCCGTTGTCCTCAAAAAAGAGGTCGCCGGACCCCGGCTGGATGGCGATTCCGGCGGCATTGCGCAAACCGAAGGCGACTTGAATCAAGCCGCTGTAAACGACCTTGCCGCGACTGCCGGGCGAGAGGGTGAGCTTGTAAATTGAATCCGGCCGAAGGGTGCCGGTGAATGCGCCGTCGCTGCTGATCAGGGCGATGGTTGAAGTCGGCGGCGTGGTGACGCTGTCCGTTTGCGAACCCACGTTGAAGAAAATGTCGTAGCTCCCCTTGCGATGCGGCGTGGGTCGGGTTTCGAGCGCATAGGTCAGGTGCATCCACGGTTGCGGGAACGTAAAAGTGAGCGTTGAGACCAGCGTGAGAGGACTCGAGGATTTGGCCCCCATCGCGAATACGCGAATGGTGGGGTTCGCGCCCGAGGCGGAACCCGCGCTGGTGGCAATCACCCATTTCCCGGCGACGCGAACATCGGTGGTAAACGGAGGTAACCCTGTCGCCAACACCTGCGGCGTGCCAATGGCGGTGCCGCTGCCGTTGTCGACCAACCGAACCAGTTGCCCCGTCGCCGGGCCGAAGTAGCCGCCCTGGTTGGCTGGGGCCGGAATGCTGGTGACGACCAGAATCGACCCATCCGGCAGCTTGGTCATCCCATTGGGGAAATTCAAGCCGGTGGCGAAGGTGGTGATGCGGAAATCCTGGGCGTGGACATACGGGCTGCCGCCGACGGTAAATGGGGCTGCGGTCAGCAGACAGCGGGATTCGAGGGGTTCAAAGAATGAGCCGGGTGATGATTGATGTTTCATATTTTTCTCGACGAAGTTTGAGCTTACCGGTTCGGCGTCCCGTGCGTAACTGCCGGAACATACACGGCATTGCCTACTGCGTCGACCAACGCGGTGCCTTCGCACCATAGCGAGCTGATCCGTGAAATGTAAAAAGCGGCAGTTGGAGCCGGTTTAAGAACACACCGGAGGCACTGGATCGATCGTTGCGAGAATTGAGAGATGAAGTTGAGGGGCGCTGTTGTCAGAAAACCGTTTCCCGTGTTTGATACGAAGGTTCACGAGAAATCCGCATGCACGAAACCGCCATAACGCCACCGATTGATCCCGCCACGCTCTCTCCCGCGATGCGGCAATATCAGCAGTTCAAGCAGAAGCATCCGGGATACGTTTTATTTTTTCGGATGGGGGATTTTTATGAGATGTTTTGGGACGATGCGAAGTTGGCCGCCAAGACGCTTGGGGTGGCGCTGACCAGCCGCAATAAGGGCGCGGTGGATGAGATTCCGATGGCGGGGGTTCCGTTTCACGCGGTCGAGAATTATCTGCGGAAGATGATCGCCGCCGGGCACAAGGTGGCGATTTGCGAGCAGGTGGAAGACCCGGCGTCGGCGAAGGGGTTGATCAAGCGCGAGGTGGTGCGGTTGATGACGCCGGGCACGCTAACGGATGAACCGCTGCTGGAGGGGCGGGCGGATAATTTCCTGGCCGGGGTGGCGTTTAATGTGACGAAGTCCGATGGGTTTCGCGCGGCGCTGGCGTGGGTGGAATTGTCGACGGGTGACTGCGTGGCGATGAGCGGTTCGCAGGGGCAGGTGCTGGATGAAATCGCGCGGTTGCAGCCGGCGGAAGTGCTGGTGCAGGAACACGCCACGGGGCAGACGCACGAGATCGGGAAATTGATCGAGGGGCTGGGAATCCGCGCGGTGACGCCGCGACCGGGCTGGCAGTTCACGGCCCATCACGCGCGGGAACAATTGGCGCGGCAATGGCAGGCGAAGACGGCGGGGGGATTCGGGTTCGCCGACGATGATCCGGCGGTGCTGGCGACGGCGGCGGTGCTGTCGTATCTGGAGGAAACGCAGAAGAGCCATCTGGCCCATCTGCGTCCCTTGCGGCGACATCTGGCGGATGATTTTTTAAGCATCGACCCCGCAAGTTGGCGAAGCTTGGAGATCGATCGCACCGTGCGATCCGGGACGGCGGAAGGATCGCTATTGAGCGCCATCGATCGAACGAAAACCTCAATGGGCGGGCGGATGTTACGGCAGTGGTTGCGTTCGCCCTTGCGGGATCGCGAGCATATCGAGGCAAGGCAGTCGGCGATTGCGGCGTTGCTCGAATCGCCGATCGATATGAAGGCGGTGGTCGAGGGGCTGAACGATATTTGCGACATCGAGCGGATCATCGCCCGGATCGCGGTGGGGCGGGCCAGCCCGCGCGATGTGGCGGGGCTGTCGCGCTGCCTGGAATTGTTGCCGAAGCTGTTTGCGACGCTGCAAAAATTGCCGCGGTTTGAGCAAGTCGCGCCGGAACTGCTCGGGCAAAAAGAGTTTTGCGACGGGCAGGCGAAGTTCGTCAATGGCGCGATTCTCCCGGAGCCCGCGCCGCACCTGCGCGAGGGCGGCGTGATCGCCCACGGGTTCGACGCGGAACTCGACCGCCTCCGATCTCTCGCCACCAACAGCCAACAATGGCTTGCGCAGTATCAGGGCCAGCTCGTCGCCGAGAGCGGCATCGCGTCGCTCAAGGTCGGTTACAACAAAGTGTTTGGGTACTACATCGAGGTGACCGAATCGCATCGCGACAAGGCCCCGATGACTTGGACGCGCAAGCAGACGGTGAAGAATGCCGAGCGATATATCACGCCGGAACTGAAGAATTTCGAGAGTGAGACGCTGACGGCCCGCGACCGCAGCATTGCGTTGGAGCAAACGCTTTTCGAGTCGATCCGGCAAACGCTGCTGCCGTTCGTCCCGACGTTTCAGGAATTGGCGCGGAGCCTGGCGAGACTGGATGTGTTGACCGCGCTGGCGACCCTGGCGCAGGAGCGTCGCTATTGTCGACCGACGCTGAGCGATGATCGCGTGTTGGAGATCGTCGATGGACGGCATCCGGTGCTCGAGCAGCAACTGGGCAGCGAGTTCGTCGCCAACGATGTGATGTTCGGTGAAACCGATGTGCTGCAACTGATCACCGGCCCGAACATGGCCGGCAAAAGCACGTTCATTCGGCAGGTCTCGCTCATCGTGCTGCTGGCCCAGGTGGGCAGTTATGTGCCCGCGAAAAGTGTGACGATTGGAATGGTCGATCGGCTTTTCACCCGCATCGGCGCGAGCGATGAACTGCACAGCGGGCAGTCGACGTTCATGGTCGAGATGACCGAAACCGCGAACATTTTGAACAACGCCACCGACCGCAGTCTGGTGATCTTGGATGAGATCGGGCGGGGGACGAGCACGCTGGATGGCTTGAGCCTGGCGTGGGCGATCGCGGAGCATATCGCCGGGACGGTTCGCAGCCGAACGCTTTTTGCGACGCATTATCATGAGCTGACGGATCTCGCGCAGCGATTTAAGGGCGTGAAGAATTTGAACGTGGCGGTGCGCGAGTGGGAGGATCAGGTGGTCTTTCTGCACCGGATCGTCGAGGGTGGAACCGATCGATCCTACGGCATCCACGTCGCGCGACTGGCAGGGGTGCCGAAAGTGGTGCTGACCCGCGCGCGGCAATTGCTCGGGGAATTGGCGGTGCAGCACATCGCCACCAGCAAAACCGCGAAGCATCGGAAGATGGAAAATGAGACGCAACTGGATCTATTCATCGATCCCTCGCGCGAAGTGATCAAAGAGATTGCGGGATTGGACCCGGATCAGTTGACGCCTTTGCAGGCATTGGGGTTGGTGCAGGGGTGGAAGAAAAAGCTTACGTAGCTGACGCTTCGTACGGAATTGGTCAGGGCCATCGCATTTTGCTTTGCGGTCCCCTCCCCCCATGTACTCATGGGGGGGAGGATTAGGGTGAGGGGTTTTCTCTTTGGCGGAAGCGCGTGAGATTTTTCGATACAGATGAGGAAAAATGCACGACCCCTCACCCTAACCCTCCCCCCGGCGTACCGGGGGGAGGGGACCGGAAATCCAAATGCGGTCGCTCTGCGGAATTGGCAGCTTTGCCGCCGATTGTCTGGAAAGTCGGGTCATCAATCGGACGATACCACTGATAGGCGTCGGGCGGTGTGCCCGCGCCGGGATTGCGTAGCCTCAGGTGCGAACATGTCGGACAAACCCAAAAAAGAAGAACCTGCGGCGGATAAAGGCCATGGGGATAAAAAAGACGGCGGGGACAAGCCCGGCGGCAAGGCGGGATTATTGGCCAAAACGCCGGTGCTGCTGGGCGTGGCGATGCTGCTGCAGGCGGTCGTTTTATTCGCGGGATTCAAATTTTTTGGCGGATCTCCCAAATCGGCGGGGGCTGAAGTGGCGGCGACCGATGCGCACGCCGAGGGCGCCGAGGCCCACGGCGATGCCAAGGCGGATGCTCACGGGGAAGCGAAAGCCGATGCCCACGGGGGAGCGGCCAAGCCTGATGAACACGCCGACGCGCACGGCGATGCCCACGCCGCACCGGCCAAAGTCGATAAGAAAAAGCGGATCGAACTGCCCGTGGTGGATTTTCGCGCGCCCAACAAGCAGGGTGCGCGGATGTTTCTCTACGATGTGACGATCGTCATTCAGATTCGCGCCGAGTCCGAGGAAAAAACAAAAGGGATTCTGACCGACCGCGCGGGCTTGATAAAAGATCGCGTCCGAACGATCATAGCGCAGAGCGATCCGGAAAAGCTGGGGGGCGGGTCGGAACCGGGCCTGGAGACTTTGCGTAGACAGATCAAGTATCAACTCGACGAGATCGTCGGGGAAGGGATTATCGACGAGGTGCTCGTGCCCCGTTGCATTCCGTTTCCCGTGAATTTTTGAACGACGTGGCATGGGCGTCTCGCCCATGCTTTCTTAAAGAGAGACGCATGGGCGAGATGCCCATGCCACCAAGTCGATAAACCCTCGGGACAGGATGTCCCGTGACGCCAGCCAAGGATGGTGAAGCATGGCCGAAGAAACCCCCGCAGTCACCGATTCGACCGAAGCGCCTGCCCCTCCGGAAAGCGCCGCGGTCAATCCCGCGCCCACCTTTGACGATCCCGTCAGCTCCGATCCATCGCTCGAAGATTCCTCCGGTGAACTCGACGCGGCGGCGATCGACGAACTTCTCAAAGCCGCCACGTTTGAAGACCCTGTTGCCGCCGGAGCTTCGCATATGGATGGCGGCGAAGGGGCGGGCGATTTCAAATTCCCGGATTTTCAGCAGGTCATGCAGGATGCGCAAGTGTCGAGCATCGATCTGCTGCGCGATGTCGATCTCGATGTGAAAATCGAATTGGGGCGATCGCGCATGCTGGTGGAAGACGTGCTCAAACTGGCGGAGGGTTCGGTCGTCGAGCTCGATAAGCTGGCCGGCGACCCGGTGGATGTCTTCGTCAACAATCGACTGGTGGCGCGTGGCGAAGTGCTCGTGCTGAACGATAATTTTTGCGTGCGCATCAATGAAATTGTCGCGGGCGTGCGGGAAGAGGGAGTCTAAATAATGGGCTGCCTGTCGCGAAAAAATTTCGGATGGATCGGAGTCGCCGTGCTGTTGCTTGCGGCGACGGTGGAAGCGGCCCCGGTGGAATCGGCGGCGAATGCGGGGGCATCGGTCGCGCCCGCGACCAGCGGGCCGTTCGAGCAAAAGCCGATCCGTCGAAACGGTGTGCCGACATCGACAACCATGCCCGGTCGGGGGAATGCGGGATCGACCAACAGCGCGTGGGACATGGGAAAAGTTCCCCTGGCGCTGGGCGGCGTGCTGCTGCTGATCTTTGCAATGCGGGCGCTCGGAAAAAAAATGATCCCCGGTGCGGCCGGTGCGGGATCGAGCAAGGCGGTGCAGGTGTTGATGCGATCTTCGGTATCGCCTCGCCAACAACTCATTCTGGTGCGCGTGGGAAGGCGACTCGTTCTGGTGGGTAGCGGCGGTGGGGGTGAAATGAATTCGCTTTGCGAAATCAATGACCCGGATGAAGTGGCCGAGCTGATGGGCCAGATTCGCGAGGATAAATCCTCGACGTCGAAGAATTTCACGGCGATGTTCGGGAGGGCGGGGAAGGCGTATGAGGAACAGCCATCGAGCGATGATCCGGTCACCTCGCCGGCAGTGATGCGAAATTCGGGTGAGGATTTGAGCGGACTCACGGAACGGGTTCGGCGAATCGCGGAGCAGTTTCAGGGGTCGTAGATTTTTTTTATCGGGAGGACGCGCGATGAGAATGGATGCTCTCGTCAGTCAGGTGTGGGGAACGGAGGCGGGGGAACCGAGAAGGCGCGAAGAGACGAAGTGCGCGCGAAGGAATTGCAGCGCGGCGGTGATTCTTCCCGGTAAAACCTTTTCCGAATGCCTTCGCGAGATCTTCGCGCTTTCGCGCCTCCGCGGTTCCCCCGATTTTTCCGCGCTTTCCACGGTGTTTCGCAGCGGGGGCGGGAAATTCGTCACGGCGACAGTCGTCGCCATGTTCCTTGCGATCGCTGGAGCGGCGTGCGGGCAGACGGTGCCGGCCCAGGCTGGCTCTGAAACCGTCGTTAAAGACACAGCAACTCTGCCGATCCAACTGCCGGATCTCACCAAGCGCGAAAATCTTTCATCGGCCATGCAGATCATCATTCTGCTGACGGTGCTCTCGCTCGCGCCCGCCATCCTGCTGATGATGACCAGCTTCACCCGCATCATCATCGTTCTGTCGCTCTTACGGCAGGCGCTCGGCACACAGCAGTTGCCGCCGAATCAAATACTGGTGGGGTTGGCGATGTTCATGACCTTCCTGGTGATGGGTCCGACCTGGCAGCGGATCAACAACGAGGCATTGCGGCCCTACCTCGACGGTCAGAAGGACATGGATCAAGCCCGCGCCCTTTCTCTCGCCCAGCAACCGCTGCGCGATTTCATGATCAACAACATTCGCGAGTGCGGCAACGACGAGGATATTTTCCTGTTCACCGATTTTCGCCACGAGAAGCCGCAAACGTGGGCGGATATCAGCACGGTGACGCTGGTGCCGGCCTTCATGCTGAGCGAATTGAAAACGGCGTTTCTGATGGGGTTCAAAATTTATCTGCCGTTTTTAATCATCGACATGGTGATTTCCGCGGTGTTGATCAGCATGGGAATGATGATGCTGCCGCCGGTTCTGATTTCTTTACCATTTAAAATACTTCTTTTTGTACTTGTGGGGGGTTGGCACTTGATTACCAGAACGTTGATGGATAGTTTTGTAACAACTTAATTCGCCGTTCGCTTTTCATGGATGGAAAGCCGGCCGCGTCGGATTCAAGCGATGAAAAATCGCGGGAATTCGCGACTTTTGCCGTTGGTTCGATCCCCCGCGAACCACCGGCGGCACCTATGGAAGGGTGACTCGCATGGACCTCTCACAAGCCAGCGATCTGATTCGCGAGACGCTCACGCTCGCTTTGATCATCTCCGCCCCGATGCTCATCATCGGCTTGGTGGTCGGCGTGTTCGTATCACTTCTGCAGGCCGTCACGCAAATTCAAGAACAGACTTTGTCACTGATCCCGAAACTCGCCGCCATGATCGGTGCGGCGATTGTGTTGATGCCGTGGATCGGACATCGGTTGATGGAGTACGCCACGACGATGTTTTCAACCGGACTGACACCGTGAGGACTGAGGACTCAGACCTCCCTGACCGCCATGCTGAATTTACTGCAAGACATCCCGACTTACGTGCTCGTCTTCTTCCGCGTGGCGGGGTTGATGATGTCGGCACCGTTGTTCGGCAGCGCAAAGATACCACGGCGGGTGAAAGTGCTGCTCGCCATCGTGCTGGCGTTCGGAATGTCGCCCGGCCTCGCCCGCCCGCCGTGGCCCGATACGCCCTGGCAACTGGCCGTCGGGGTGGGCGGGGAATTGGTGTTCGGGCTTGCGATGGGAATGGCGCTCAGTTTCACGTTCATCGCCGTCAACTGGGGCGGTGAGATCATCGGGCAGCAGATGGGAATCAATCTCGGTGAAGTCTTCGATCCGCAGTTCGGCAAGCAGGCGTCGCTCATCGGCGACCTGTATTTCATGCTGACGCTGGCGATCTTCCTCATCTGCAACGGGCATCACGCGATGCTTCGCGGCATCCATGCCAGCTTCGAGGCGTTGCCTTTGTTGAGCGTGGGCATGACCGAAAACGTGTTCAAGCTGCTACTCGATTTACTGACTGCCGCGACGGTGCTGGCGATGCAATTGGCCGCGCCAATGCTGCTAACGATGTTGGTGGTGGACCTGGGATTGGGATTCATCGGAAAGACGATGCCGCAGATCAATGTGATGTCGGCAGGCGTTTCGATCAAGTCCGCGATCGGTGTCGGTGTGCTGCTGGCGGGCCTGACGCTCACCAGCGACATCATCCGCAATTCGCTGCTGGATTCGATGGAGAGCGTAAGGACGGCGTGGCTGGGAATGAGCTGAGGTGACATCGGCGTCTCGCCCGTGCGTTGCATTTGAGTTGCTAAAAACACTGTCGTGGCACGGGCTTCCAGCCCGTGTTGACGATTTGAAACTCGCAGAGAACGTGAGTTCCAACCTCTTTGTCGCACAGGCCCGCAAACACGGGATGGAAGCCCGTGCCACATTGTGAGGCATGAAGAAAGAAATGCATGGGCGAGACGCCCATGCCACCGGGATGACGAACGATTATGGCTGAAGATACCGGCGACAAAACTGAAGCACCCACCCAGCGCCGCCGTGAAGAGGCGCGCGAGCAGGGGAATGTCGCGCGCAGCGCCGACTTAACCGCGTCCGCCGTCCTGGTCAGCGGGATGATCCTCTTGAACTGGTACGGCCAAAACCTCTTCGGCGCGATGCACGGTGTGGTTCGCAAAATGCTCGGGGCTGCGGCGCTCGGCAATGTCGATGTTCACTCGGCGACCGATGGGGTCGTGACCTCCCTCGCCACCATTGGCCGTGCGATGGCACCGCTCCTCATCGGCATGATGCTGGTGGCCGTGGTCATCAATATCGCCCAGGTCGGACTGCACCTGACCCCCGAAAAATTGCGGCCCAACCTCGGCGCGCTTAGCCCGCTCAAAGGTTTTGGGCGGCTGTTCCAGGGACAGGGGATGATGAAACTGGTCATGGGGCTGCTGAAGATGGCGCTGGTCGCCGTCACGGCTTACTCGGCGATCCATGGCCGGATGAATCTGATCCTCGGCGTCGCCCAACTCGAATTCCTCCAGATTCTGCAACTCGGCGCGGACATGGTCTACCGCATCGGTCTGCGCGTCGCGCTGCTGCTCTTTATCCTGGCCTTGTTCGACTATCTCTGGCAGCGTTATCAGCTCGAAAAAAGCCTGAAAATGTCCAAGCAGGAAGTCAAGGATGAAATGCGGCGAATGGACGGCGACCCGAAGCTCAAACAGCGCCGCCGACAAATCGCCCAGCAGATCGCCCAGAAGAGATTGCAGAAGGATGTGCCGACGGCGGATGTGGTCATCACCAACCCGACCGAGTTTGCCATCGCGCTGAAATATGACCAGTCCACCATGCACGCCCCGCGCGTGGTGGCCAAGGGACAGGGCGTGATCGCCAAGCGAATCCGCGAGTTGGCTATCGCCGCCGGCGTGCCGATCCTGGAACGTAAACCACTGGCCCGCGCGCTCTACAAACTGGTGGAAGTCGGACAGGAAATCCCCGAGGAATTTTATTCCGCGATCGCGGAGATTCTGGCGTACGTGTACGAACTGACCGGGAAAGTAAAACGAGCGAGAGCGATGAATGTCGAATGAGATAAGACCAAGTTGTGGCACGGGCTTCCAGCCCGTGTTAGCGATCTGAAATTCGAATGAACTGTATTGATTGAAATGTTTTGACGCACTGGCCCGCTAACACGGGCTGGAAGCCCGTGCCACGACAGGGATGAAGTCGTCGGTATGAATTGAAATTATAAATGTCCGTCGCCATTTCAAATCCTCTCTTCGCAAAGCTCCACGCCAACCGCGGGATGATTTTCCCATTGGCGGTGATCAGCCTGCTGATGGTCATCCTCGTCCCGCTGCCGCCGGCGGTGCTGGATTTCCTGTTGCTGTTCAACATGACCCTCAGCGTCATGGTGCTGGTCACCACCATTTATGTGCAAAGCCCGCTGGAATTTTCGGTGTTTCCCTCCCTGCTGCTGGCGACCACGATGGTGCGCCTCGTCCTGAACGCAGCCACCACGCGCCTCATTCTCACCGCGCACGGCAACACGCAAACCGCGCTGTTCGCCGCCGGGCAGGTCGTCGAAACCTTCGCGGAATTTGTCACCGGTGGGTCGCTCGCGGTCGGTGTCATCATCTTCATCATCATCGTGGTGATTCAGTTTGTGGTCATCACCAAGGGTGCCTCACGCATCTCGGAAGTGGCCGCTCGATTCACGCTCGATGCCATGCCCGGCAAGCAGATGGCGATCGACGCGGACCTGAACGCGGGCCTGATCAAGGAAGAAGAAGCCCGTCGCCGTCGGCAACAGGTGGCGCAGGAGGCTGATTTTTACGGGGCAATGGACGGTGCCAGCAAATTTGTGCGCGGCGACGCGGTGGCGGCGATCGTCATCACGATCGTCAATATCTTGGGCGGCCTCTACGTCGGCATGGTCGAGAACAATTGGCCGATCATGGATTGCCTCAAGCTCTATACGAAGCTGACCATCGGCGACGGATTGGTCAGCCAGGTGCCGGCGTTCGTCGTGTCTTTGGCGGCGGGCTTGATCGTCACCCGCTCCAGCAGCAAGAGCAATCTGGGTGATGAAGTCATCGCGCAGGTCTTCGCCAAACCCAAAGCGCTCATCATCGCCGCCGCGTTTCTGATGCTGATGTCGCTCACCAGCATGCCCAAGCCACCACTGCTGATTCTCGGTTCCTGCTGTGCCGGATTGGCTTACACACTGACGAAAAACGAAAGCCGCAAGGTCGTCCAAACCGCCCGCGATGATCTGGAAAAAGTCGCCCGGGAAAAAAAGGAACCGGAAAAAGCGGAGAAGGCGCTCGAGCTGGACACGATGGAATTGGAGGTCGGTTACGGCTTGGTGCGACTGGTGGACACGGCCAAAGGTGGCGATCTGCTCGACCGAATCAGCATGATTCGCCGGCAAATCGCGACGGACCTGGGCATCATCGTGCCGCCGATCCGCATTCGCGACAATATGCAACTGGGGGCCAATGACTACCTCGTCAAACTCAAAGGCCAGAGGATCGGCAAGGGTGAAACGTATCCCGAGCAGTTTCTGGCGATGGACAACGGCGCGACCAGCGGGCCGATCATCGGTGCGACGGAGACGAAGGAACCCGCCTTCGGACTTCCCGCGTATTGGATCACCGAGCCGCAGCGCGGGCAAGCGGAGTTGCTGAATTACACCGTCGTGGAAGCCACCAGTGTGCTGGCGACGCATCTGACGGAGATCATCAAATCGCACGCTTTTGAGCTGCTCACCCGGCAGGAAGCCCGGAACCTCGTCGACAATTTAAAGACCCGTTTGCCGGCGCTCGTCGAGGAGGTCATCCCAATTCTGATCAAGCTGGGCGAGTTGCAGAAGGTGATGCAGAACCTGCTGCGCGAGCGGGTGCCGGTGCGCGATCTGGAAACGATCATCGAAACGCTCGGTGATTTTTCGAGCCGCACCAAGGATCTGGATGTGTTGACCGAGTACGTTCGCAACGCGCTCTCGCGCACGATCTGCAAGCAGAATGTGGATGAGCAGGATCGCATCTGGTGTCTCACGCTCGACCCGACTTTGGAAGATTTGATCAACGGGCACATCGAGCGGAGCGAGCGTGGAATGACCAACACCATGCCGCCGCTGACGGCTCAGCAGATCGTGCAGAAGATCGCCGGCAAGGCGCAGGAATTAACGCAGAGCGGCCGTCCGGCAGTGGTGCTGTGCAACCCGGCGGTACGGCAGGCGCTGCGGCGAATGCTGGAAACCAGCCTGCCCCACGTGGCCGTGCTGTCCTTTAATGAAATCGTGCCGGAAGTGACGGTCGAGGCCGTGGCGATGGTGGGAATGAATGATTGAAAGTGCTTCTTGTGGCACGGGCTTCCAGCCCGTGTTGACGGGCCAATGCGACGAAGAGTTTTGTTTTTAAGAGCTTTCTTTGAATCGCGGATCGCTCACGCGGGCTGGAAGCCCGTGCCACAGTTAAGGTTTGAGTCAGTGTTTGCATCTGCCGGTTACGTGGGTGACCGGCGACGGGAAGAACGGGATCGAAGATCGACGGGAAGTGTCTCATGCAGTTGAAAACATTCTCAGCAGCCACCATGGCCGAGGCCCTGGTTCAGGTGAAGAGCGAGATGGGCGGCGACGCCGTCATTCTGCACACGCGGACCTACCAGCGCCGCCGCTGGTTGGGTCTACGGCGTGTGGAAGTGGTGGAGATCACCGCGGGCAACGGGCTGAATGTGCCGCGCGGGGCAAGACCTCGCCCGCGCCCGACAGCACAACCGCCCGCGCAGTTGCAGCCGATCGGCGCATCGCGCGTCTCCGGTCAGGGCACGCTTGCGGCTCTTGCGGCCTCGCGCGTTTCCATGAGGGATGACATTCCATCGTCCGTCGAAAACTCCCGCCAGTTTTTGGAGACGCCGGCCGTCAACACCGCCGTCATGCTCAATCTCACGCAGGAGATGACGGCTCTTAAAAGCATGGTGAACGATCTGGTGACGCAAAGCCGCATGACCCAGGCACCCAACGTGCCGGAGGATCTGTTCGACTACTATTTGCAGATGGTTCAAAGCCAGGTGGCCGCCGAGATCGCGTCCGATGTTTTGAAGACGCTGCGAAATAACCATCGCCCGGATCAGTTGAAAAACAAGCAGTTCGTCCATGAAAAAATCACGGAGCAGCTTGAGAAGATGCTGCCGGTGAGCGGGCCGATCGTCCGCAAGAAAACCGTCGGGCCGCATGTGGTGGCATTGATCGGGCCGACCGGCGTGGGCAAGACGACGACCATTGCCAAACTGGCCGCCAATCTCAAGCTGCGTGAAAACCGCACGGTGGGATTGATCACGATCGACACCTTCCGCATCGCGGCGGTCGACCAGCTTAAAAAGTACGCCGACATCCTGGACATTCCCCTGCGGGTCGTCTCGTCGCCCGATGAATTGCGCGAGGCGGTTGAAGCGATGGGCGATCGCGAGTTCATTCTGATCGACACCGCCGGTCGCAGCCCATCCGATACGCTGAAGCTTCAGGAGTTGCGGAATTTCATCACCGTGGCCGGACCGGATGAGGTGCATCTGGTTTTATCCAGCACCGCCAGCCAGGAATGCATTGAGTCCGCCATCACCCGCTTCGGGCAGGTGCGGGTGGACAAAATCCTGTTCACGAAGCTCGATGAAGCGGTGCATGTCGGCGTGGTTTTAAACGTGGCCCGCAAGGTGAACAAGGCGTTGAGCTACGTCACCACCGGGCAGGATGTGCCGGATGACATTGAAGTGGGGAAGGGCCGCCGATTGGCGCAGTTAATTTTATCGGGGGGAAATATATGAGTGCGATCATCAACCCACGTACGCTTTCTCTGGCCGCTTCATCGTCATCCCTCGGCTCCGGATCATCGGGCGTGGTGGATCAGGCGGCGCACCTTCGCTCGCTGATGAAAGCCCGCGCCCGCGCCACGGTGATCGCCATCACCAGCGGCAAAGGCGGCGTGGGCAAGAGCAACATCGCGGTGAACCTGGCGGTGACGTTTGCCGCCGCCGGCAAGGAGGTAGTGCTGCTGGATGCCGACCTTGGGCTGGCGAACGCGGATGTGCTGTGCAACATGGATCTGCCGTTCAACCTGTCTCACGTCATCGCCCGCAAAAAGGAAGTGCGCGACGTTTTGTACAAAGCCCCCGGCGGGTTCCGATTGATCGGCGGCGCTTCGGGCCTGGCGCGCATGGCCGATCTCAGTGAGTTCGATCGGCAGCGCCTGGTCAACTCACTCGTCGAGTTGGAAAAAAACGCGGACATCATTCTGATCGACACCGGCGCGGGGATCAGCCCGAACGTGCTTTCATTCACCCGCGCTGCCGACGATGTGCTGGTCGTCACCACGCCCGAGCCCACGGCCATCACCGATGCCTACGCGATGGTCAAAGTCATCAGCAAGGATAAACAGGCCCGCCGCGTCAGCCTGTTGGTCAATCAGGCTCACAATGCGACGGAGGCGGCGCAGGTCTACGAGCGCATCGCGACGGTTGCGAAAAAGTTTTTGAATTTGAACGTGCTGGATGCCGGGCATGTGGTGAGCGACAGCGAGGTGCCGCTGGCGGTGCGGAAGCGCACGCCGTTCGTGATCGGTTCGCCGCGCTGTCATGCGAGCCATTGCGTGGCGCAGTTGGCGATGCGGTTGGCGGAGGGTGTTTCGGTGCAGCCTGACAGCGGTGGGTTTTTCAATCGGATGAGCCGGTGGTTTTTTAAGGGATGAAAATGGGTGGCATGGGCGTCCCGCCCATGGTCTTAAGTTTAAAACGCATGGGCGAGACGCTCATGCCACCTGAAAAAATGACAAAGGGCTTGACAGACCCCCTAAGTATATAGAGAGACCTCATGCGGACGGAAACGCATCGAATCGGCCGGATGTGAAACCCGTGATGGCCGCAAGTGCATTGTTTCTCGAAGAACTGGAAACCCAATGGCTCGAAAAATTGCCGCATCCTCCGCACTGCTGGTCTTCGCGATCTCGGTTTTATTGGGCTTGGGCGCTTCGAACACGTTCAGCACCACCCTGTCGCGGGCGCTGCTGGCGATGGGGGGCACGTTCGTCATCGGACTCGTGATCGGCGCGATGGCGGACAGGATGATCGCGGAAAACTTGAGCCCGGTGGAAAAAAAATTAAAAAATTCAGAGGCGAAAACCGGAACGCTGGACCGATAAACGGAACTGCGAAGGTGCGCGTCTGAGAGTTGTCGTTCAATTGTGTAAGGAAGCATCTAAACCCTAAGGATCGGGAGAACCCATGTCGAAAGCTGTAACGAAAACCGGCAAGCGGGACATCCATGAAGTCTGGGCCGACTATAAGAAGGACAAAACCGAGGCGCTGCGGAACGCGCTGATGGAGAATTATCTCCATCTCGTCCGCTACAACGCCGAGCGGATTCATGTGAAGCTGCCGGATGAAGTTGAGTTGGATGACCTGATGTCCGCCGGTGTGTTCGGATTGATGGACGCCATCAACGCTTTCGATGTCGCACGCGGCGTGAAATTTGAAACGTACTGCGCCCCGCGCATCCGCGGGGCCATCCTCGACGAGCTTCGCTCGATGGACTGGGTGCCGCGATTGGTCCGATCGAGAGCCCACAAGCTCGATGGCGCCACCAAGCAACTCGAAGTGGAATTTGGCCGCAGCCCGACGAATGAGGAAGTCGCCAAACGGCTTCAGGTTTCGATGACCGAGTTCGACAAGATGGCAAAAGACGCCAGCGCCGTGGGCGTCGTGTCGCTGAGCCGCAAATGGTTCGAGACGGACAGCAACAAAGACGTGCGCGAGATCGACGTGCTCGAAGACAAACGCGGGTGCGATCCCGTGCGCGAAATCCAGCGAAAAGATCTGAAGGAACTCATCACCAAAGGCCTGACCCGGGCCGAACGGCTCATCATCATCCTGTACTATTTTGAGGAGATGACGATGAAGGAAATCGGTTCGACGCTCGATCTGTCGGAGAGCCGTGTAAGTCAGATGCACAGCAGCATCCTGGCGCGGTTGAAAGCACAGATGGCGGATCGGCGGAAGGAATTCCAGCAGGCGACGGCGGTGTAACCACCGCTTTCCACCGTTTAGCGGTGGCCCGGAGGGCCACGTTTTCGCCCACACCAAAGGCACGCGTTTTCTTCCAAACCGAAGAAAACGCGTACCTTTGTCACATCCGCTGAAAAGATTCAGCGATGTGCATGCCGATCCGCCTGCAGCAGCTCAATCGCCGCCATCTTCACCTTCTCATGGTCCGGCTTCGCCAGATTCGTCAGCAAGGGTTGCAACGGCCCGGTGTCCGCGATTCCCGCCAGCCGCACCGCTTCATGCAACACTCGGATGGGGTTGAGCGAATTACGAAGATCCTCGAGCGGCCCGAATATTTTGCGAATGCGGTCGGCCTCGGCGATGTCATTTTTCCGAAGCGCTTCGAGCATCAGGCGGGACAGATTCGGGGCGACGCATACACATCCCGAAGTAAAACCCCCGAGCTTGAAATCGCCGGTGTGGATGATCGCCGGCTGCTCACCGATGCCGCTGATGATCATCTTGCGATCGACGTGCTCGACGAGCTTTGCGAGGTAGGGATCGTGGGATGGATCGTCGCGGACCGTTGCATATTTAATTCCGGAAATCACCTTGTCTTTCGCCAGTTTCGCGACGTTTTCGGGCTCGATATACCCATCGTGCTTGATGTAGAGCAGCGCGGGTACCCCGGCGGCCTGCACGAATCGCCGAACGCCTTCCTCCACACCGTCGCTCGTCGTAATGCCTGTCTGCGGGAGCAGCATGATGGTCGGGAAATGATGTCGCCGTGCGATTTTCGCCTGATCCATCGAGAACCCGAACGCCGGGCCGGCGGAGGGAATCACCAGCGTCTCTTTCCCCGCAGCCTCGGAGAGATACGCCAGCGCCTGATCGTATTCGCTCAACGGCATGTGATAGAAATTGGCGTTCCCACCATAGAGCAGCGTGCGAATCCCGCCGGTTTCAATGTGGCGAATCAGCTTGGTGTTCTCCGTGTCATTCAGCGAGCCATCGGCCTTTCTGGCGAGGGGCGGGACGGCTAAGACGGAGGAAGTTAAAGCGTTGTTTTTTAACGTTGTTAGCATGATTGATCCGGGTGAAGAAAGATGGTGAACCACAGAGGGCACAGAGAGTCTTTTTCAGTTAGTGAGCGAGTCGGCGAATTCCGTCTTTGAGAACTTTCACATGAAAATTGATTATTAACGCGAGCTTAATCCGGTAATGTTCAGGTACGAAATCACGATCGCGCGATGAATGGGGGCGATGGTTTCTACGGACTTCAATTCCAAAATGATTTCATCGAATAAAAGAAAATCCAGTCGGGATTCTCCCACGGCGTGTCCCTTATATGCGATGGCAATGGGATGTTGTCGTTTGAACGGGATGTCGCGAAGTGCAAACTCAACCGCAAGTGCCGATTCATAGGTAGACTCGAGATGCCCGGGACCCAGCGCGCGATGCACTTCAATCGCAGCGCCGATAATCGCATTGGTCATCCCATTAAACCAGGAATCAGGCTCCATTTCTTCATCCACAAGCGCTTCGTCATGCATAGCGTCTCCATGGCAAAAGCCGGTCTCTGTGCTCTCTGTGGTTCAACCTCTTCAATTGAACCCTATTCAATAGATATCCGGCTCCGGCGTCGGCTTGCCATGATGAAGAAAAACAAAATCGCATCCCTCGTGCGCCTGCGTGGTCTGCTGACAAAAGAGCTGACCATAGCCCCGCTCGAAGCGCGGCGGTGCCGGTTTCCATTCGGCGCGGCGTTTGGCCAATTCTTCATCGCTGACATGCAGATGGATTCGGCGGGCCTGCACATCCAGTTCGATCAAATCCCCATCGCGCACGAGGGCAATAGGCCCGCCCAGCGCACTCTCCGGCGAGACGTGCAGCACGCAGGTGCCGTAACTGGTGCCGCTCATGCGCGCATCGGAGATGCGAACCATGTCGCGCACGCCTTGCTTCAGCAGTTTTTTTGGGATCGGCAGCATTCCCCATTCCGGCATGCCCGGCGCGCCGATCGGACCGCCGCTCTGCAACACGATCACCGAATCGGCGGTGACGTTCAGGCTTTCGTCGTCGATCCGCTTTTTCAAATCCGCGTAATCGTGGAACACCAGCGCGGGGCCGGTGTGTTTCAAAAGTCGCGGCTCGGCGGCGGTGGGCTTGATCACGCAACCATCCGGGGCCAGATTGCCGCGAAGGACAAATGTGGCACCGGCTTTGGAAAGCGGCTGATCGAGCGGAAGGATCACCTTGTCGTTGTAAACCTGCGCACCTTCGATGTTTTCGCCGAGCGTTTTTCCGGTAATCGTCAGGCAGTTCACATGCAGCAGAGGGCGGATGCGGTGGAGCAGTGCAGGGAGGCCACCGGCGTCGTGGAGATCTTCCATCAGGTATTCACCGCTTGGCCGCAGGTTGGCGATGACGGGGGTGCGGTGCGAGATTTTGTCGAATGTATCGAGCGGCAACGGCAGGCCTGCACGGCCGGCCATGGCGATCAAATGGATGATCGCGTTCGTCGACCCGCCGATCGCCATGTCCACCGTGATGGCATTTTCAAAGGCGTCGGCGGTGAGAATATCGCTGGGTTTCAGATCTTCCCACGCCATCTCGACGATTCGCCGCCCGGTCTGGGTGGCCATGCGACTGTGGGCCGAATGGACGGCGGGGATCGACGAACTGCCGGTGAGGCAAAGGCCGAGCGTTTCAGCGATGGCGGTCATGGTCGATGCGGTGCCCATCGTCATGCAATGGCCGGGCGATCGCGCGATGCCGTCCTCGATTTCCCGCCATTGGCATTCGTTGATGTTGCCCGCGCCGCGCTCGGCCCAGTATTTCCAGGCATCGGTGCCCGAGCCGAGCGTGGTGCCGTTCCAGTTGCCTTTCAGCATCGGGCCGGCGGGAAGAAAGATCGCGGGGATGTCGGCGGAGGTGGCTCCCATGATGAGCGCGGGCGTGGTTTTATCGCAGCCGCCCATCAGCACGACGGCATCGAGCGGATGGCAGCGGATCGTCTCTTCGCTCTCCATCGCCGCGAGATTGCGGTAGAACATGGAGGAGGGTTTCATGAACGATTCGCTGAGCGTCATCACCGGAATTTCAACGGGGAACCCACCCGCCTGCCATACACCGCGCTTGATTTCTTCAGCCCGCTGGCGGAAATGGGTATGGCAAGTCGCCAGATCGCTCCAGGTGTTCAGGATGCCGATGACGGGCTTGCCTTCCCAATCCTCGCGCGAAAAACCCATCTGTTTGGCGCGCGAGCGATGGCCGAAGGAACGCAGATCATCCGGCCCAAACCAGCGGTGACTGCGAAGTTCATGAGGTTGTTTTCGGGGGCGAATGGTGTTGGGCATTTTTTGATCTCGGGCAATGGGGAGCTATTGTACGCACGAGTTGAAGTCAGGCAACGCGGATGATCGGTCCCTTATTTAGCCGGGCTCGCCTGCGAGCCGCGTCGATCGGCACTGTGTGCAAATAGCGCCGCTTGACACGGCTCGCAAGCGAGTCCGGCTAAATAATTCGGAGAAGTTTTGGCATGAGCGCACCCTTGATCCTACTCGTCGGCATGTCGGTCGTCGTCTGCGGCGTGCTGGTTTTACGGCTGCACGCGCTGCTGTCCTTGATCGCCGGTGGATTGGTCGTCGCGCTCCTGACCCCGACATTTTACACCTATCGATCCTTAGCGCGATCGAACGCGAACGGTATCGATTCGATCGACTCTCCCACAGGGATCGTCACGTTACGGGCCGCAAAGGAGCGACCTGCCGTTGGGTCCACGCTTCTCGTGTTACGCGGTCGTGAACTACATCCCGTGGGAAAACTCCAGGTGTTGCCGGGCGGCGCGGGCGAGTCGATGCCGGCGAAAGCGCTCGATGGTTTCGTGCCGGATCGCCGCGATGTGGTGATCGAAACGTCGAAGGATGTTTTGGCGCACAAGACCTCCGAACAGACGGCGGGGGAGCGACTGGGGCTCGGGTTCGGTAAGACCGCCGGTGAAGTCGGCATCTTAATCGCGATGGCGGCGATCATCGGGCAGTGCCTTCTGGAAAGCGGCGCGGCCGAGCGTGTGATCGTGACCGTCCGCCGTGCGCTCGGCGATGATCGCACGCCGCTGGCATTCGTGCTGGGCGGATTCGTGCTGACCATCCCCTGTTTTTTCGAGACGGTTTTTTATCTGATGATCCCTCTCGGAAAAATCATGCGGGCCCGCACCGGCAAGGATTACACGCTCTATGTGATGAGCATTATCGCCGGTGGAACGATGGCCCACTCGCTGGTGCCGCCCACCCCCGGCCCGCTTTTCGCGGCGGGTGAATTACACGTCAACCTCGCGGCGATGATGCTCGGTGGGGTCTGCGTCGGGCTGCCGGCGGCGATGGTCGGCCTGGCCTACGCGCGCTGGGCGAATCGACGTTGGGATATTCCCCTGCGCGAATCCGCCGGCCTCTCACTCACCGAACTATCGACGGCGGCGAATCGCGATGTGGCGTCGCTTCCGCCCCTGTGGATCTCGATCATCCCCATCCTGCTCCCGATCACACTGATCGGAAGCGCGACCGTGATGAAGTCGATCAGGGATGCCCAGCCGTTCAAGGCGGGTGCGATATACGAAATCATTCAGACGGCAGGCAACAAGAACGTCGCTCTGATTCTCACGGCGGCTTTCGGTCTGGCGATGCTGGCATGGCGGCGCGAAACCCGCGCGAAAATCGGCCAGGCGGTTCAGCAGGCGATTTCGGGAAGCGCGACGATGATTCTGATCATCGCCGCCGGTGGGGCGTTCGGGGCGGTGTTGCAACAGACGGATATCGCCACTTCCCTTCGTGACATTCTTCCCGCGGCCAGGCTCTCACTGTTGCCGATCGCGTTTGCCATCACTGTGTTGATCCGCACCGCGCAAGGGTCGGCCACCGTCGCGATGATCACCACCGCCGGTATCGTTAGCCCCATCGCGGCGGCGGGGGGATTGGGGTTCCATCCGCTCTACCTGGCACTGGCGATCGGATGCGGATCGAAACCGATCATGTGGATGAACGACAGCGGGTTTTGGATCATCAGCCGAATGAGCGGCATGACGGAAACCGAGACACTTAAGACCGCCACGGTGATGATGGGGATTATGGCGGCGGTGGGGTTGGGTGTGGTCGTTTTGGGAGCGTGGTTGATGCCGATGATTTGATTTGCCGCTCGCGGCTTAGCAAACCGTTGAATTAGAAAAGCTGCCTTGTATATTCGCAGAGTCCCATGGAACAAGTTTCATGGGCTTTCCGACGTGATTGCAGTTTCCATCGACTAAAAGCGATTGATCCCTATCCCATCGCATCCGCCGTCGAGGGCTCATCCAAATACAGCGTCTCCGTCTCCGGTGAATATCCGAACAATTCGGCATACCGTCCCCAGCCCACGATCGTGTGGAATAGCGCCTCGGTATCCTGTGTCGGCAGGCGGATCGCCAGTTCTTCCAGCACGACATCCTGCGGCAGCCGTTTGTTTTTGGCTTCATCCAGAATCTGCATCACGAATCGGAAAGTGCCCAGTTTGCGGACCTGCACGTTGAGCAGCGCCTTGCGGCCATTGATATCCAGATTCAAAAAGTTGCGGCCCAGATCCGTCAGAATCACCATGCTCTTGGGGGTGTCGAGGAAGTCGAGCATTTCGCCGCCTTTGACGACGGCCAGGGTTTGGCCGAAGTCATAGTCGGTGAGTTGGTCAAGGGCGAACACGTCCATTTTTCCGCCGCGATCGTTGAGTATTTCCATCATGCCGAAGACCGCGCCGAGACTGACGCAGGGCAAAGGCTCGGGCAGCGGGGGGCCGGAAATGGTGAATGGGGCTTCGACCGGTTCTTCGGGAAGGTGCTCGCGGACGATGATATCGTGCAGCCGTTGCACCATGTTGATGAAGACTGGAGACTGATAATTGCGCGGGTGCGAGACATTGTTCTTGATGATCTGACGGATGCGACCGGGATTCGCGCCGAGCACCACGATTCGGTCGGCCAGAAAAACGGCTTCGTCGATGTTGTGCGTGATGATCAGGATGCTCTTGACGGCGGTCTGCGCGGTGCCATCGACCGCGAGCGCATTTTTGTTCGTCATGATATCGTAAATTTCACTGCGCAGACTCTCTGCGGTGAAGACATCCAACGCGCTGAAAGGCTCATCCATGCAGAGCAATTCGGGACCGCTGGCCAGGGCGCGGGCAAAACCGACGCGCTGCTTCATGCCGCCGGAAAGTTCCTTGGGGTAGGCTTCTTCGTAGCCTTCGAGACCGACCATATCGATGCAGCGGGCGATGCGTTTTTTGACGAGGGCCGGCTCGATGACCAGGCCATCGAAAGCCACTTCGATATTTTCTCGGACGGTGAGCCAGGGGTATAGCGCGAAATTCTGAAACACCAACGCGACGCCGGGATGTATGCCGGTGAGCGGTTCGCCGTGGGCCAGCACGTTGCCGGCGGTGGGTTTGATGAGGCCGATCAGGGTGCGCAGCAGCGTGCTTTTGCCACAGCCGCTGGGCCCGAGGATGGCGACGGTTTCACCGGCGTTGATGGTGAGTGAAACGTCTTGGATCGCCAGACGGGTGCCGGTCAGATCGTAGCTGACGGAGACGTTGCGCGCCTCGCAGATGGGCGAGTTATCGGCGGTTTTGGCCGATGGCTTGGGTGGTGTGTCAATCGCTTGGATCATCGAATGGCTTTCATTGTGTAATTCACATATTCAAACTGTACCGATTCTCCGCCAGCCGAAACAAGCGTTTATAAATCAGGCGGTTGAGAAACACGACCGTCACCGCCATCGTCACCACTGCGGCGGCCAGCATCGGGAAATTCCCCTTGTCCGTCGCCTGACTAATCATAGATCCCAATCCGAATGTAAAGATAATTCTATCACCGGGAAGCTGCGCATATTCTGAAACGATGGTGGCGTTCCAGGCGCCGCCGGCCGCCGTCACCAAACCGGTGACGAGGTAGGGAAAGACGCAAGGGATATAGAGCCGTAGCCACAGACGAAGTTTAGGCGTTCGATAGACCCGGCTGACTTCTTTCAGATCGCTGGGGATCGCCATCGCGCCGGCGATCACGTTGAAGAGGATGTACCACTGCGTCCCGAGAAGCATCAATGAAATGCAACCGATGCCGAAGGGGATGTGCAGGAGAGCCATCACGCCGACGATGACCGGGAAGATCATGGGGGCCGGGAAACTGGCGACGACTTGGATGATCGGTTGCAGGCGTTGCGACCATTTCGGTGACAGCCCGATCAGGATTCCGACCGGCAGGGTCCAGGCCGCGCCGATCAAAACCGCAGCGGTCGTGCGACCGAATGAGGCGAGTAATGCCAGTCCGACCGTCGCCCAATCCTCATGCGTGGCGGGGTTCCGCATGGGCACGGCAGCGAGGAGGCGGAAAAGCGTCCAGGCTCCCCACGCCGCCGCGACGGTCAGAAAGGCCAGTGCCATCCAACCGGCCACTCGGCGGACGTTTGATGATGAGCCTTCATTCTGTTTCCAACGCCGTGGTTCATAGGATGGCGCGGTGGGTTGTAGCGTCGGCGGCGCTACGCCGGCTTCCAGGGAAACCGTTGTCGGCGAAGTCTCCTTTTCAGTTCGCACGCGGGTGATGAGATGAAACGCCCATGCCCAGATGCGGGAATAGCGCAGCAGATTCAGCACCCACGACTGCGGCTTGTTGGCCTCGGACGTGTCTTCGACTTTGAATCGCTCACTCCATACCACGATCGGTCGCCAGATGAATTGATCGACGGCGACGATCATCACGATCATCGCCACAACGGCGGCCACCATCGCGCCCCGGTCATTTTTGGCGACCGCCTCGCTCATGTACGACCCGATGCCCGGCAGACGAAAATCGCGGTCCTGCAGCTTGAACGATTCACTGATGTTCAGCACGAACCACCCGCCGGCCATCGACATCATGGAGTTCCAGACCAACCCGATCATCGCGGCGGGCACTTCCAAAATTCGGAAGACTTTCCACCAACCGAGGCGATGAATTTTCGTCACCTCGCGCAGCGGTTGCGGGATGCTGCGTACGCTGCCATAGAAACTGAATGTCATGTTCCAGGCCTGCGCGGTGAAGATCATCACGATGCAGGCGATCTCCAACCCGATCTGGCGGGTGGGGAACAGGCTGATCATCGCCAACACCACTAACGGCAGGAAGGATAGAACCGGGATCGATTGAAGCACGTCCAGCGCCGGCACCATCACTTTTTCAGCACGGCGATTGTGGGCGGCGACGGTGCCGTAGATCAGGGTGAAGACCAGTGAGATCATGTACGCCGCCACGCCGCGCGACAGACTGAAGAGCGTGTATTTGGGGAGCGCCCAGTAGGAGAGGCTGATGTCCACCTGCTGCCGATAGACGCCGGTGGCTTGTCGACCAAACGAAATCACCGCGCCCGCCAGCGCCAGCACCACCAGCAAAATGACCAGATCCAGCCCCACGGTGGCGGGAACCTTCAGGGCATCTTTGACTTTGCGGGTTTGAAACGCGACCAGTGACAAATCTTTTCTCCGTTCGACGGCATCGATCCTCCGTCGGGGCATTATCGGCTAATAAGCGATGCGGGCTTGCTTCAGAAGCGGTGAGAATTCACAAAGGTTTGACTCCGGTCGATCCTCGGGCGGATGCGGTGGCGATTCTGCCGGTGCGGTCAAGGACGACCGCCCTCCAAAATCCAGTTTCGAAACAGACTTCAGGCAATCTAAGTCATATGGACAGGCGGGCGACGAATTGACCGGTTTACACTCTGTGCATTCTGTCCCTATTTCGCGGCGTTAATCCGACTTTTGGGCGAACTGACGTTGATTCCACTGCATCTCTCCGGACACCAGGTCTATTTTCTCAAATTAGCAGACAATCTTGCCGCTATCATAATATTTCTGACGAAATCGTCACACAAAAGTTTATTCGCACGAGACTTGCAGGGTAGCTTCTCTAGACGGCGACTCCGGTTCATTTTTCCAGAGTTACTCTCTCCCGACATTCTGTCGGTGTTCTTGTATTAGGAGAATTATCATGGCAGGGAATGCTCGCAGAGGTTTCGCGTTAATGGATCCGGATCGCCAGCGAGAAATCGCACGGCGAGGTGGCAAAGCTGCTCACGAAAAGGGAACCGCGCATCAATTCACGCCCGAAGAAGCGCGGGATGCCGGACGAAAGGGAGGACAGATCGTGAGTCAACATCGTGAACACATGGTTGAGATTGGCCGCAGCGGGGGGCGTGCTAAACGAAGGCCGAAGATTGAGGCGGTTGACGTGAAACAGCTAGATGTTGACCGGGAAAATTTATGAAATAGCCCAGGGCCGTCCCCACGCTTGTGATTTTTGAGGTGGCAGGCAACACCCGATCCTGGAGCGGTTTGCAATTGAATGTACACACTATTTTTGTCCGACATGTCCGAAGTATCCGCGTGCGTCGGCTTCCGTGGCCTTGCGAGGCGCGTCGCCCATCGTCGCGATCAGGTCGTCATGAGTCCTGGCCTGAACCGAACGCACATGCTGTTTGACCCTCGACCAGATCTCCTCGATCGGATTCAGGTCCGGCGAGTATGGCGGCAGATACAAGAGCTTGGCGTCGCCTGCCTCGATCAGCTCCCGCACGGCCGGGAAACTGGTTGGTCATCGAGAGATACGCAAGGCGGATGCGGCCACAACCGATGACGCCGAAGCGGGTGATTGAAGGCATATGTTGGCCTTAGACGCAAAGTGGTGAAAGACTTTGCTCATGGTTTACCGATTTCAATTTCTGCTATCATTCACAGGCATGGCACGAGCAGCTGACATTCTTCAATTGTCTGCCGACATCGTTCAACTGTTTAATCCACATCGCGTGATACTGTTCGGGTCTTACGCCTACGGCACGCCGACCGTGGATTCGGACGTGGACTTGCTCGTTGTGATGCCGCACGAAATTCCTGCTTCGAGGACTGCAACGCGAATCCGCCTTGGCGTCAATCCGACCTTTCCGATGGATCTACTGGTGCGCACGGCCGCCGAATTGACGAAAGGTGCGGCGGAAAAGGATTGGTTCATCGTTGAAGTACTAGAGAAAGGGATCGTCCTGCATGACCACACAAACCGAGCAATGGGTGCGAAAGGCAGAAGCCGATTACGACGTCGTCTTGCTGCTGCGCCGGTCGCGCAAACCCAGCCGGTTTGACGCGATTCGTTTTCACAGTCAGCAATGCGCGGAAAAATATCTGAAAGCACGTTTGCAAGAGGCGGGCTTACGCTTTCCTCGGACCCACGACCTGACTTCACTTCTGTCGATGCTCGCGTTGATCGAACCGGGGTGGCAGCGGCTACACGCTGATTTAGCCACGCTGACCGACGCGGCGGTGGAGTTTCGTTATCCAAATAACTGGTGTGGGCCTGATGATGCCCGTGAGGCATACAACACCTGCCACCGACTTCGGACTCTTGCACGTTTGGGCCTGGGACTGAAGAAATAGAGGCTGCTTATGACTTTCACTCTCACGTCCACTCGCACAAAGATTCCACATACCCCCCCGACCCATCCCGCAACCAGCCATCCAGCTGCGCCTGATCCTTCAACTGCTGCCCCCGTTGCCGCGGCACGACGAAAAAGTTGCTTTCGATCCCCGGAACCGCAGACATATCGCTCCAGAGTTTTTCCCATTGGGCGACGGGGTAGATGTCTTCCTGTCCGTGGCCCCAGCGCTTTTTTACGTCTTTGAGCGTGATGTATGTCGGCAGCCGTGCGGCCAGCTCGCGGATTTGCATGGCCACTTTTTCGGGGTGGGCCAGATCGTCTTTCGTCAGGCCGAACGCGGCCAGCAGTTTGTCGACGTCGATCCATGTTGTCATGCTGTTGTAGTAGCTGAGCGCGAATTCATCTTCCTCGCGCGGCATGGCCAGGCCTTCCAGCAGCCGCACACGGCCATCGACGCGGGCCAGGCCGCCGCCGCGATCGTCGATCCGTTTGGTGATGACCTCGAAGCTCAGACAGGTTTGCCGCTCGGCGTGCAGGCCGAGCAGGGCGGGGTCGAGATCGGCACCGAGCGTGTCGATGTTGTGCAGCATCAGATATTTCAGGTTGGGACGCTCGATCAGCAAGCGGGCCAGCACCCCGTTGCGCAGGAGATTCGGCACCTCGAACCAATGGCCGACCGGATGCAGGCATTGCAGGGGGAGATTGTCGGTGTAGTCATTCCCCTCACCCGCTTCTTTGGCCCAGCCGATCAGCGCGGCGTGCAGGCTTTCCCGCACTTTCTGCTGCTGCTCATCGAGCATTTTTTGCGGCATCTCCTCCCACTGGAATCGCAGATCGCGCACCATCGGAATCATCCGCAGCCCGATCGCATGGCCGGCGGACAGATGCAGCGGGCCTTCGTAGCCATACCGGCTTTGTGCGGCCAAAAAGCTGTCGATCGGGCCCTGCGTGAGATAGCTGGTGGTGATGAGGTGGGCCGGCATCACGCCGCTCAATCGCCCGATGCGGCGGCTCTTGGCGAGGTGCGTTTCCAGAAACGTCCGATGCCGTCCGCCGAATTTGCAGAAAGGGTGCAGCCCTTTGACCACCCCCGCGCCCTGCGTCCAACGGCTGCCGGAACCGGCGGCCAGGGTGATGACACCGACCATGCCGTTCGCCAGAAGATCGAGGCCGTAATCGCGATACTCCTCTTCCAGTCCGCCGGTAGTGTCCAGCACATCCTCCGGACGAACATCCTGAATCGTCGTGCTGGCAGGCAGGCGATTCTGGGCCAAACCGATTCGACCGTTGCGAAGCGAAGTGCGGATTTTCTCGTGCTGCTCGCCGTCAAAACCATTTTGGTCGAGCAGCGTTTGCAGGTTGCTCTGGCCCGCCTCGGCCTTCTGACTTTTGGCGAAGAGGCGATCGAAGACCGTCTCGACCATCCCCGCCAGTTTCGGTTCGGTACGGCAGGCATGACCGAAACGCGCGAGCTCGATCCGCCGCAGCTTCGTGAGGCCACGCGGGTCGGTTCGCAGCAGGGCCGGAACCGTCATCGCATAATACGAAGGGGGAAACACCGCCTCATCACCCGGCTGCAATTCGGCGAAGGTGCCGTGCGGGTTGATGGCAAAATCATACACCACCGGCGGCATCGCGAAGGGCAGTGCATTCTTCAACTCGCGCTGCAGATCGGTCATCGTCGCTTTAAGAAATTCCTGCGCCTCGGCCTTGCGTTCCGGCTTGAAGATGAAGCCCATCCCGCCGCCGCTCATGCCGCCGAGCATCCAGAAGCCCCAGAAGTCCGATCCGAAATGTTCCTTCGTGCGCTGGATCAGCGATTCGGTGTAGTAGTTGCTCGCCCAGGGGATGATCGCCTGGAGCGGGCCGTCGAAATTCCGCGTCGTCGCGCTGCCGACACCTTGGATCGAACCGCTTTGAAGCGAGGCGAGAATCTCATCGAGGATCGACATCGCCGCCTTGCGGCCTTCCCATTCGGCGGCGGATCGAAGCAGATATTTCTCCGTGACCATCTCCAGAATCGGCCCCACATTCTGAGCCATCCCGCCGTGAACGAGCACAAGGCTGTTCTGCAATTTGCGGCGGGTCTCATCGCTTGCATCGCGTTCGTCGAGAATGCGGTGATTCGGCAGCAGTCGACCCCGGCTGATGCCAAACTCCGGATCGTTTTCCCCGGCCCGCGAGCCTTCGATCAACTTCATGCCCGGCCACACCCCGCCCGAATCCTGCCAGCCGCCGCCGGATCCGCCGAGCCATTCACCGAGGATCGCCCGCGCGGCAACAAGCCGCCGTTCACCTTCCAGCAGCGGGCCGGTGAGTGATTTGGCCTGTCCGGTCGCCCGCATGCAGGCGGAGATGAGCGCGCCGAGCAGATTGGTCGACACCGCCAGCCGTGAGCCCTTGGGAATGTTGTTGACGCAACTGACGATCTCCAGTCCCATGCCCGGCCCGATGACGCGCGCCAGCAGACCGCCCAGACTCTGCCCCGACCCTTCAATCCCCGGCGGCACGATGCCCGAGGCGATCACCGCCGCCTTCAGCAATCCCAGATAATCCTTGGCGAAGTCAAACACTTCCGACAACTCGGTGATATCCGCCTTCGCGCCGAGATCGACGCTGACCAGCCGCAGCACCGGTTCATCGATCACCCGCAGATACGCCTCCACCGGCGGACGCGGATGCGGATCGCGGCCATGCACCGCCAGATCGATCGACACATTCAACACCCGCGCGCCCTCGGGGAAATCCATCCCAAGGAAAAAGATATCGCTCCACGCGCTGTGCGTCAGATCCATGCGCACCGGCGTCGTCTCCACCAGCACCGGCAGCGATCCATCGCCCGCCGGCTGCAGCAGCTCCCGGCGAATTCGCAGCGGTTGATCCGCCGGGTGCCCGACCCGAAACATCCATTGATTCCCGCGCACCGACCGCACCGATCGCCGCACCTGATTGGCGAGGGTTTGGAACGCCAGATCCTTGTACCCCGCCGCCAGCGCCGAGCAGATGCCATCGTTCGCACCATGCTCGGCCAGCGAACCGAGAAACACATCGATCGCCTCATCAAACCGTCGTGCCAGCAGATGGCCATACCCCTCGAACGGCACAAAACTCTTCGTCGAACAATCCAGCTTGGGCGGCAGCAGAAACCGATGGATCGCGTACAAAAAGAACAGTGCCCGCACCCGCTGATACAGGTTGTCGCTCGTGCGGCGGAACGCATCCAAATCCGCGCACTCCACCAGCAACTGCTCCGGCGCAGCCGTCTGACAAACGCTCTCCAACGGCAAATCGCGAAGCGCGGGGTCGGGGGAGAGGATGATGCTGAGAAGTTTTCCGGGCATGGGGGATTCGTTGGTGAGGGTGGGTCTTTGCTTGTCAGATCGGTATTGCTATTCTTAAAACGTAAAACGTAAAAAGAAATACAAATGCCTTCTCTTATCTTTCTTTTTACGTTTTACGTTTTACGTTTTACGTCTCCCTTCCCTCCCCCCCATCAACTCCAGCAAATCCATCAAAACCTCCTCCCGATCCTTCCCATCCAGCGCCAGTGCGAGTTGCCCGATCAGCAGCCCGTATTTCACGCCGATGTTGTGCCGATGGCCGGCCAGTTCCATCGCCAGGTATCGTTCGCGCCCGGCCAGTTTCGCCAGCGCCGGGGATAGCTGCACCATTGCCCCGCCGCTGGATTGGGCGATGAGTTCACCGAGGATTTCCATCACCGCCGCCGTCAGCACATGCATCCCGAAGAAGCACAGATAATGGCCGGCGCGCAAGCCGGGGACGATCAAATTCTGCTCCGCCTCCGTCGGCGTGGGCTTCTCGGCGACGGTCTCCACCTCATAGAGGTTGCCGATGTTCTGCACCCGCCTTCCGCCGACGGTGCCGTAGTAGGGCAACATGCTTTCGCGGGTCGCCTGCACCGCCGAAACGCTGCACGATTCGGCCCGGGCCACTTCCACCAGTTGCGCGGCGCAGCGTTTATCGCCGCTGCTTAAATACAGATGATCGCTGACAAGATGCAGGAACGGCTCATTGCCGACAAACTGCCGCGCGCAATACAGGGCATGGCCGTATCCCGTCGGCTGCGGCTGTTCGATGAACGAGAGCATCTCCGCCTTGGCCCCGGCGGCGGTGGCATACGCCTGCTGGTCACCGGGCGCGAGGACGATGCCGATATCCGTGATGCCCGCCGCGACGGCTTCCTCAATTATGACCTGCAGCGCCGATTTGGTGATGCCATCCCGATCCACCAGCGTCTGCAACGGTAACCCGCGCTGCGACCGACCGGCCGAGGTAATGACCGCTTTCTTGATTTGCATGAGACGACGATCCTTCCGTTTTTCCCAGGACGATACGGGCCGGGGAGAGAATGCCCGCGAACGGTGGATCGGTCAACACTCCCGCGCTTTTTCATATAGCCCGGCGTTTACGCCGGTTGACGTTTCCCCGGCGTAAACGCCGGGCTACCGAGGAAAAACCGCAGGCTCTGCCGCTCCGGCGCAACGGGTCGATTGGAGATCCGGGGGAACCGGTTTTGGTGGTGGCGTCGCGGCGACGGGCCCAAGGGCGTTGGTTTCATTCGCACCGGAAAAGCAGCGCTGCCTTGCCGACCTCGCCGCGATTTCCCACGTTGCCGACTTCGCGCGACTCCGCCTACACTTCATCCCGTGAATCAACCCCCCTGACAAAGGAACCCCCCATGGCTCAAAAAAGTACGATGGAACGCAGCGGCAGAAAAAACAATGCGGAATCCCCTTCCGGCCAGAGCGGCGCCGCGCCGCTGATGCACCAGCGCGGCCGCGCAACGCAGAAATACGGCACGGTCGTCAAGATGGCGATCGGATTGGAGTTGAGCGTCTGCAAGGAGATCTGCGGACGGCTCAACCAACTGCTGGCCGACACGATGACGATTCGCGATCTCTATAAAAAGTGTCACTGGCAGGTGGCCGGTCACACGTTTTATCAATTGCACCTGCTGTTCGACAAGCACTATGAGGAGCAGAGTGAGTTGGTGGACACGATCGCTGAACGCATCCAACTGCTCGGCGGGGTCAGCATCGCGATGGCGGCGGATGTGGCGGAGTTGACCTCGATCGAGCGCCCGCCCAAAGACCGCGAAGAGGTGCCGGTGCAGATCTCCCGCCTGCTGGAAGCCCACGAGCTGATCCTGAAGCTGGCCCGCGAGATTGCCGAAAAGGCGGATGACCTGGGGGATGTCGGCACGAATGACACGCTCGCCAGCGAAGTGGTTCGGAAGAACGAATTCCAGGCGTGGTTTGTGTCGGAACATGTGGTCGAGGCGCCGTTGGTGCAGGCGGAGTGAAGGGTGAAACTCGCGAATGAATGACGAAACCCGCAGATGAATAACGAATGACGAAATTCGAATTCGCGAATCGATGACGAATGAATCAATGTTCAAAACGAAAGGCCGAATGTCCGCTCGTCGTTTCGTCATTTCCCCCTTCGAGTTTCGTGAATTCGTCATTCAATCCGCCTCACTTCTTCAGCCCGAATTCCGCGCATAAAAAAGGGGACGCGATGAACTCGCGTCCCCGGAAACTTTAACGGTGAATCAACCGAACGGATCGCTCAGCGGAGAGCGAGGCGGCCACGGCTCAGGGTGAGGGTCACACCGGCCAGGCACAGGAGGGCGGAGAGGAAAGCCGGGGGGAGCGGGACGCCCGGTCCGCCGCCGCCGAGCGGAATGACGGCGAACGCCAGGGCGGGACCGGCGGTGATGCCCGGGGAGCCGGGGCTGGCGGAGGCACCGTCGAGGGCGTCCAGGAACGACAGCGAGATGCTGCCGGTGCCGAGCGCGGCGGCGGTCATCTTGAAGCTGAAGAAATTCCCGTTGACGAAGATCTGGCTTGCGGGCAGGGCGCTAAAGGTTTGGAAGTCGGTCTCGGCGAAATTCGGACCGCTGAGGGTGCTCACATCAGGGTTGCCCGATCCGCCCGGAACGATGGGACCGACGGTGACCGCCGTTGGGGCACTGAGGGCGGTGCCGGTGTATTGGGCCGTAGCCGAGAGGAGATTCAGGGTCTCCGCCATGCCTAAACCGCTGAGAATCACGTTGACGGTGAACGTATCACCCACATGCAGCGTGGTGAGAGTGGTGGTGGAACTGATCGACATCGTCAGCGGTGCGGCGGTGACCCCGGCGGCCCCGAGAAGGGTGCCGACGGTCACCAGCAGCGAGCCGGCGAGTCGGGTACATAACGGATTGAACAGTGAACGAAACATGAGATCTCTCCTTTAGAGATAATTGGCCTTTTTCGGACCCACGAAACAAGCGAAACGTGCCCGTTGCGCGGGCGGCCCGGAACACCCGGGCCGCCCGCGCGACGGAGCGATTGCAAACATCAGTTGACCTGTCCGGAACCCACGCCGATCAGGGTATCAGCGGCGATGTTGGTCAGGAAGAAATCCTGTCCGAGACCGCTGATGAGCACATTGGGCGAACCATCATCGAGGATGTTGCCATTGAGCGGGAAGCCTGCGGCAGCGCCAGCGCCGGTCTTAAGATTATTCACGCGCACGGCGAAGGTATTGGCTCCGCCCCACTCATTGCTCAGTGCAACCAGTGAAGCGGTGGTCGAATCATAACTGGTCGATCCCGCAATCAGCAGATCACTGCCATTGCCGCCCTGGAGCGTGTCCGAACCCGCACCACCGATGAGGATGTTGGCTCCGCCGCCTCCGTAAAGCGAGTCGCTGCCGATGCCACCGAGAACGATGTCGTTGCCGCCACCTCCGCGAATGGTGTCATTGCCTGCGCCACCGAAGATAATGGCGCCGCGGGTAACGTTCGCATCTACGGAGAGATAGTCGTTGCCGTCGAGGCCGTTGATGATGATCTTACCGGTCGGCGAATAGGTGCCGATGATGACATTGCCGAACCGGACGCTCAGCAGCGAACCGCTGGCGTTGGCTTTGGCAACGCGGATCGTATCGTCGCAGTTGGTGCCGTCGACTTCGAGATTGCCGCCGCTGTCGATCTTGGCACCGGAGATAAACGCCGCGCTGGTGGCCCCGGCGGCACTGGCGGCACCATGATTGTCGGTGACGACGAAGCTGATGGTATACGTACCCGGTGCGGCATACGCATGGTTGGCGGTGATGGTGTGCGTGGCTTCGTTCACAATGCCGGTCACGGCGGGTGTGCCGTCCCCGAAACTAACCAACGCGGTATGCGTATCAGCGACGTCCGCATCAGAAAACGTTCCGATAAATGCGACCGGCTGACCCTGCAACGTGTCACCGCACGGCGCGGCACTGTTGTTGGTGTTCGATACGATGATCGGCGTCGCGTTGATTGCAGCGCCCCAGGTGATGGCGGCAATTTCAGACGTCTGGGTCTTGCTCGTGCTGTCGACAAAGGTCGCCTTCACCGAGTCAATGCCAAGAAGTGCACTGGTATATGAGAAGGTCGCTTGACCCGCTGAGTTGGTGATGCCGGTTCCGGTCAGTCCGGTATTGGGGCCGCTGACGACCGTGAACGTGACAGTCGTACCGACGACCGGTGTGCCGACCGCTGGAGTATTGGTGGTCACAGTGGCCGTCAGTGTTTCAGTTGTGCCAATGCTCTTTGTATCGGTCAGAGGGGCAATGTGGATGTTGCTGACGACGGTCACACCCGCACCGCGAACCAGCACGTAGGGATTACCGACAGTACCGTCGGAAGCCACGAACGCACCCTGGCCCACAGCGATGGCTAAGGGTGTAAAACTTGGGTCGAAGGAATCAAACGCCTCATGCGTCGAATTACTCCAGTTGGAGAGGCTCGCATCGGTTTCACCAACAAGGGTCGGGTGCGCGGCCACCACGTGAATGATGTTGGTGTTTGTGCTGCGAGCGGTCCATAACCCTGAACCGCCGAATGCGTCGAGTACCGGCACGACGGTGTTAGGGGCGGCCGAAGCAAAGGCGCAGCTCAATGAAAAATACATTCCCGTCTTGCCCACCTGATTCACGGCGAAGTCGACGCTATTGACGGTCAGCGTATGCGCTCCGGCGATCGAGTTATGGAAAACCGGGTCGGTACCGTTAATGATAATGTTTCCGTTGACAATCGGACCCCAGACGGCCTTATTCGCATTGAGCGTATTAAATTCCGCCGGATTGCCGAAGTCGTTACACGTCGGATCGCCGACGATCAAAGCGCGATAGCTGGCGAAATCGGCCTGACTTTTGGCGGTCCAACCGGCGTCATCGACGACTTCGACGGTCATCCCCTGCGCGACGGCTTCGGTGGCTTCCAGGCTTGAGGTGCCGCCTGTCACGGTGGTGCCGTAAATAAGCACGGTGTGGTCGTTGCCGGCGCCGCTTAGCAAGGTGCGCATCTCCAACGATTCGATCACCGCTTTCGCCGAGGCCATCCGGATGCAACGCCGGGCCGAATTGACGGCTTCCACGCGCTGCTGAATCTTTCGACTGATCCATTGACTTCCCATGATCTTTCTCCTTTTCCAAATGTTGCGCCGGGGCCACCGGCCGCAAATGAATGAGATGGGTGCGACGAGGCTGTCCCGCGACAGCCACACGCACGATCTTTAATTTTAAGCGAATGCCGATCGGCTGATCCGAAAAAAAACGGGCGCTCCGAAAATCAATTTTTCATTCCGCTTGATTTGAAAGCACACCGCTTCTACTACCCGATACCCGACAACCCACTGCAACCCACGAACTAATTTTAGAAGCACTTCAAACTGCTGTCGGGTTTGAACGTGAACGAGCTTACTTACCCAAAGAAAAATAACAAGCGGAAAATATGCAAAATAAAAAATTTTCGGGCATCGGATTTTGACTGATGGCCTCGCCCGGTTTAACGAATTCGTTCACCCCGGGTATAACCCTCAACCATGACCCACCGCAAACCCCTCCATCGCCCGGCCACCCTTGCCTCCATCGCATTACTCTTAACCAGCGCCCTCGCCTGCTCATCCGAGCCCATGCAGCCGCCCAGGCCGGTGGCGGCGGTGGATGTGACTCCCGTGGCGACGGTCGAACCGCGAATCATCCCCATGCCCACGATGCCAACCCCCTCCACCACCAAACCCGTTACCGCTCGCGAAGGCGGTGTGAAATCACCGGAGATTTCCACCGACGATCGCGTCACGTTTCGCTACTCCGGCCCGAAAACCGTATCCAAAGTCGAGGTGATTCACATGTCGCTTGGCGGGGCGGTCACCTTGCCGATGTCGCGCGGTGAGGATGGCGTCTGGTCCGTCACCACGCCGGAACTGGCACCGGATGTCTACGAATATACATTTCGCGTCGATGGCATTCGGCTGCTCGATCCTGCGAACGCCTACATCAAAGATCGGTCCAACAGTCTGGTCATCGTGCCGGGGATTCCGGCGACGGCGTGGGATGATCGACCGGTGCCGCACGGAACCGTTCGCATCCAGCGCTACGAATCGAAAAGCCTCGGTGGAATCGGACGGCGGATGCACGTCTACACGCCGCCCGGCTACGACGACCCGAAAAACGCCGCGACGAAATATCCCGTTCTGTATCTGCTGCACGGCTCGGGGGATGATGATGCGGGCTGGAGCGGCGTGGGGCGGGCGAACACGATTTTCGACAACCTGATTCACGATGGTCTGATGAAGCCCATGATCGTGGTCATGCCGCACGGGCATGTGCCGCGCGGCAATCCGGCGACGCAACCGGGGCAGAACGTGCCCATCGGCATGCCCGCCAAAGGGCCGTCCGGCAATTCGGATTTCGTGCGGTTGTTCGAGAAGGATTTGATCGGCGATGTGCTGCCGTTGGTCGAATCGACCTATCGCGTGTACACCGACCAACCGCATCGCGCCATTGCGGGATTGTCGATGGGTGGATCGCAATCGATCCGCGTGGGGTTGGCCAATCTCGACAAATTCGCCTACATCTGCCCGATGAGCGCGGGCGGGCTGAAAGCGGATGACTTGGATCAAAGCTTCCCGGAACTGGCGAAAAATCCGTCGCTTGCCAACGACAAACTGAAACTGCTCTGGGTGGGTTGCGGCGAAAAGGACAACCTGCTGAAGTTCAATCAGGGTTTCGACCAATGGCTGACGAAGCATCAGATCCGCCACACGTTTGAAATCGCCCCCGCCAGCGTGCATACCTGGCTGCTGTGGCGGCGGAATCTGGTGGAAGTGGCGGGAAAATTGTTTGTGGAGTAATTGAACAGATTTCAATGCACGCATTGCAGCAGTAACTGATTCGCCCCTTTTGCTGATAGGGTGCTTTGAATAAGGTGGCATGGGCGTCTCGCCCAT
>JANXVV010000279.1 GCA_025351525.1 Humisphaera sp.
AGCGTCATGGCCGCGATGCAGACAAAGGGAAGATAGGTTGGATTCATGGGGCGTGATTCTATAGCGATTTCATTTCGTCGCCATGGCCTCGGTCAACTCGCGATAAAGTTGCCCGAACGCGGCTTTGAGTTCGTCCTCCAACACCTTGGCCGCTTCATTTTTTTCGAGGTCGGTTCGGATCAGAATCGGTTCCCCGAAAATCACCCCGTAGCGGATACGGCGAAGCGGAAGCCATGAACCGATTTTTTTATACACGTCGGCATTGACGACCACCGCCGGCATCACCGGCACATTCGCCATCTGGGCCAAACGGGCAGCACCGGGCCGCATCCGCCCGCCCGTCAGCACGGAATCTTCCATTCGGCGGATATTCCCCTCGGGGAACATCGCCACGACTCGACCGCGGGCCAGTCGATCCAGAATGATCCGAACCGTCGGGCTGTCCGGCCTGGATCGATCGAGCGGGAAAGCATTCATCGAACCATAGAACCAAGCCACGAACGGATGGCGAAACACTTCGACGATGCTCACAAAATCCAACTTCCGCGGCGAGTGTCGCATCAGCAACGGCACGTCAAACGGACTGAGATGAGTACTGGCCAGAATGAATGCGCTCGGTCGATTCGCTCGTTCGCGATGCAGAATGGTGGGCCGTGACGTCCCGCAGAATATCGCGGAGCCAATCGCGTGAACCACGTTGTAGTATAGGTCGCTCATCAATGGGTATTGGAGGGCGGTCGTCCTCGATCGCCGCAGAGGCGGCAGGGGACTGCCGCCCTCCAAAGCCGCCGCTTTGGTCAAATCTCTGAAAGCGACGGGCCGGACAGCGGCGCGATGCCATCGGCGGTGACCAGGAAAAGTTTCTCCGTCACCTGATGCGGCATCGACCGGTAATCGTCGGCGATCTGCGTGCGAAGACGTTCGAGCATCTCCGGCTCATTTCGGAAACAGATCAGAATATCCCGATTCGGAATCGCCGCCGCGAAAGGACTGCCCAGATGCTCGCGCAACCGCTCGTGAAGCGTCGGCAAGAGCAATCGGCTGGCATCGTATCCATCCATCTGCTGGAACAGAATCAGATTCACGCGGCCATCCTCATCCTGGGCCGCGTGCGCGCTCATCGCCTCGCTGCGAGCCACGAGATTTTCCATGGCGGTCTCGTGCAACTGGTCCATCGTGATATTCCACGATGCAAAATGCGAGCGGGCCAGGTAGGAAATGGTTCGATCGCTGTCGATGGCGTACGCCACGATCAAGCCATCCACCAGCGGCTCGGTTACGACGGTGGGCCCGCGCGATTGCGCTCCCTCGCTCGATAGAACCAGAGGCAACAGGCGCTCCTTCAGTTCCTCGAAAGTGCCCTCCTGATCGTTGGTGCCTTCGGAGGCGCGGAGCAATTCAACGACCCAGCGATTGACGTGCTGGGTCAGGTCTTCCGGCCGAAGCGAGACGATGCGGTAGAGGTTTTCCAGGGAGGCGAGATTGCCATTGACGGTGACGGCAAACCCCTCTCTGGCCTGCAGGATTTTGACCAGGGGAAATTTCGCTCTGACCAACTGCATGACCAATGCGGGAAACTCTTCTCGGGCGGGGAGACTCATAACAGAATAATATACCTGCCGACCCGTTTTCGCGACTTTGTGCGGGCGGCATTGTTTGCGGACTGCCGGATTGATAGAGTGCGTTGAACTCTCACAAACTCCCATGAAACAAGTTTCATGGGCTTTTCAACAGGATTCATCACAGCATGGCGGAAGCGACACGGATCGGGATCATCGGCGGAGGTTGGCCGGGTAAGGCTCATGCCAAAGGCTATCAGGCGGCGGGCGGTTTCAAGCTGGCGGCGGTGGCGGATCTGATCCCGTCACGGCGGAAGCAGATGATGGATGAATTCGGCATCGGTCGCGAATACGCCGACGCGCGCGAATTGATCGACGACAGGGAGATCGATGCGGTCAGCATCTGTTTGCCGAACGATCTGCATGCCCCGATGTCCATCGCCGCGCTTAAAGCCGGCAAACACGTCATCTGCGAGAAACCACCGGCGATCAGTGTGAAAGAATCCCGGCAGATTGAAGCGGCGGCGGCGAAGGCGGGCCGGACGATCCTGTTCGGTATGCAGCGGCGATTCGGCGGGAATGAGCAAGCCGCCCGGCAGGCGATCGACATGGGCTACGCGGGCAATGTCTATCACGCCCGCGCCGGTTGGACCCGCACGCGCGGCATCCCGCTCGGCACCGGTTGGTACATCGACAAATCCAAATCCGGCGGCGGCGCGATGGTCGACCTCGGCCTTCCAATGCTCGATGTCGCCTGGCATCTGCTCGGGCAACCGGTGCCGGTTTCGGTGTTCGCCGTCGCGCATCGACGATTCGGCGACTTGATGCCCAAAGAGGTGACGGCGGATGTGGAAGACGCCGCCTTTGCGATCATTCGCTTCGAAGGCGGGCAATCCATCGAGTTGGCGGCGAGTTGGGCATTGAACCAACCACCATCGCAAAATGGCGCGACTTGCCGCGTGTACGGCGACCAGGGTGGCATCGACGTTTACACCGGATCGGGCGCGATTTTACATCGCGGTTTTTCGGAGAAAGGGGAGTCGAAAGAAACCCCGTTGAAGTTGCCGAAGACGGTGGGCCATCCCGCGTTGATGCGGCACTTCCGGGAGTGCATCTTGGGAACCGCCGTGCCGATGATCGGGCCGAAAGAGGGTGTGCTGCTGATGGAGATGATCGAGGGAATCTATCGCAGTGCGGAGAGCGGGAAGAGCGTGCAGATTTAGAGATTCCGCTACTTCTGCCGACTCATGATCAACAGTGCGATGGTCATCGTCTGCAGCGTCATCGCAACCAGCACATAGACTTGCAGCCAGGCGACATCCCCGCGCGACTGGAAGTACCCAAGGAGCAGCGTCGCCAAAACCAGAACCTGCACAACGCCGGCCAATAGTTTACTCACGGAGAAGTCGTCGGCTTCCGAATGATTTTTCCGACGAAGCTCGATCAGGATCTGCTCCGCGATCGATTCCAATTTGGCATCCCCCCGCCCCGCTTGCGGTTTAGCAATGGCGACTTTCTGAACCGCCTCCACCGCCACCCGAGCGATATATTCCACCGCTTCGCCCAAGGTCGAAACAGTATAATTCGGGACAGAAGACTCGTCCCCCTTCACCGCCTGGGAAGGCGGCAGCCCGGGAGCACGGAACAGAATGGTACGGCACCCCGCCGCCTTGCCTGCGGCGATGTCGCGAGGTGCATCGCCGATCGACCAACTGCGCGACAGGTCGAGTGCCATCGCCTCCGCCGCCGCCAGAATCATCCCCGGTTTCGGTTTGCGCAGCGGGCTATCCTGCCGATATTTTTCGATGACCGCCTCGGGATAAAACGGGCAGAATTCATGCCGATCGATCTTCGCGGCGGGATTCTGGGCGAGAAGCAGGGCATCCATCCGGGCATTGACGGCACGCACGGCGTCTTCATCGAATAATCCCCGGCCCACCCCGCTTTGATTGCTGACGATGACCGTCGCATACCCCAATGCCCGCACCCGCGCCACGGCATCGGCGGCACCGGCGATCAACTGCACCTGCGAAGCGTCACCGAGATAGCCGTCATTGGCGATCAGCGTGTTGTCCCGGTCGAAAAAAACGGCTGGCCGCTTCATGGTGGCAGTCTATCGGGAGGGATGCCGGAAGGGCAAGGAGGCAATGGTGAATCGGGCATTGGCCAGGGCCATCGCATTTTGCTTTCCGGTCCCCTCCCCCCATATACTCATGGGGGGAGGGTTAGGATGAGGGGGTTTTTGTTCGTTGCGAAAAGACGTTCCTGCGCGGACATGGCGTGCATTTCTTGACTATACCCACCATCCCCTAATGACCGGTGCTGTGGCTGGCAACGCGCTGCACGGAGACGTTATGAAACACGACTTCATAAGGACTCACATCACGCGGATAAACCGTGTACGGATACCATTCGTCGATATAGGCTGGGCGTAGGATAACGTCGACAGTTTCTGCATTAAATTCAGCCATCCTAAAACCACTCATGCCGTTGCCGCCTTTGCCAGGAACAAATTCCGAACCATTATCTATCTGCCATTCCTGTTCACCTGCTCGAATCCAGACCTCGCATCTGACTGTTTGAGCCAAGTTCACCGGGCCGAAAAGAAGACTGGCTTCCTCCGCTCGCCACCGGCCAAACGATAAGGTCGGAACGGGAACCCCCGTTTCGAGCATCTGACGCTCTGACAAACCATAGGTCATCTTCTTGGCTGCCTGATTCTTTGGCCACTGACTATACGACTCGAAGAATTTGATCTGGCGTCGCGCGAGCGGCTCCGTGGAATTTGATCCAACCTCAAACACCGAGACATCCAGAACG
>JANXVV010000296.1 GCA_025351525.1 Humisphaera sp.
GCAAACGCGGCCTTCCTGTCTATCCCCATGGCCTGTCGTCATTTACAGATTCGGGAAGTGCCATTCGTGGCAGACACGGTTCTGGCGATGGAAATGGGGGCTCGCCAAAAAAGACGGCCACACCCACCGCGAAGTCGCGAAAACGCGAAATAGAACGCGAAGAAATCAAAATGAAATTCCTTCGCGTTCCACTTCGCGCTTTCGCGACCTCGCGGTTCCCCCTGTTTTTGTTGTGGCGCAGTCGCACTGTAGTGCTGACCCTCCTCCCGCACTACCAGAGTTGCGGGGACCGGAAAATCGGACGGCGTTGCTTGTTCCTTCGCGTCATTCGGGATACGATTGCCCGTTCGTTAAATATCCTTGGACTCATAAACAGCATTACAGCGGAGAAGAATCCAGTGGCCAAATCCGAGCCGATTGAAGTGGAAGCGACCGTCACGACCGCCTTGCCGAACGCGATGTTCAAGCTGAGGCTGGATGGGGCCGGTGCCCATGAGATCCTGGGGATCGTCTCCGGAAAGATGCGCAAGCATTTCATCCGCATCCTGCCGGGCGATCGCGTGAAGGTGCAGTTGTCACCTTACGATCTTACCAAGGGCCGTATTGTGTTTCGGCAGAAGTGATTTTGAGAACTGTAGCATGGGCTACCAGCCGATGTCTTAAATTTAAATTCATGGGCTGGTAGCCGATGCTACATAAAAATCACGCACCGTTTTTGTTCGCAGCAGGAACAGCAGCGTGAGGGGGTAGATCAAACTCAGGACGATAGCCGTCAACGTAGTGGGGCTAGACCCAAGATTTAGCTGGATTGGCCGCAATGCCGAAACCCCAAAATTTCCCGGCATGACGGCATCGAAACTCGCCTGCAATCGCATCCAACCGTATCCCCCCAGGCAGATCAAAGGCAGCTTCAAAAACACGTAGATCAGGTGGAGTCGGCTACTCAACCGATTGCCGCGAAGGGTCAAAATCCCGATGACCAAAAGATAGATGGCAACCAAACCGCTGAGGGCGGCTTCGGAAAAAACCATCGCGAGCGCGGTCGGGTCCAGCTTCACAAAACCGGCGGTCACGGGCGAAGTGGTCGGAGGGGCTAACGGTGAAAATGCCGTGCCGTTGACGGTCGCCAGGTAACGGTTCGCATCGGCGGCCACGCGAACGGTCGGCTGCGACGTGTCCGCGGGTCGAAACACGCCGTTTGCTTCGTACAATTCAATCGTCCCACTTTGCAGGATGAAATAATCCGGCCCGCTTTCGCCAGGGCGCGGTGAACGGCCTCGCGAAACGGATTTGATCGCGCTGCGGGCTTTGCCGGAAGTGAGTTGTCCCGGCTCGACTCCGAAAATGATTTGGCCATCCTGCGACAGCAATTGATCGAGCTGCGCCAACCGCGCGCCGGTCAGCGAATGCCTTGCCGCCAGCACATTGATGCCGGTCTGCCGTTCGTCAAAAGCCAGTCCGAAGTCCGCCGGTGGCGACATTTGCGTCGCGGCGACAGTCACCGCCTTGATGCTCGCTGCGCGGGCCATCGACTGGTTTATCTGCACCATCGCCATTTTGACCGCGGCCTGCATCGCCGACATCGCGCTTCCCCCGGCCGTCATGCAGGCGATGGCGATGCTCAACGCCCCCATCATCGAAATGATTCCCGGAATTTTCGGGCGGATATACGCCGCCGAAGCACCGCCGTACCCCGGCGCAACCGCATACGCGGGCACCGGCGGCGGAGTGGCCGACCACCGTTGAGCGGTGGGAATTTCCTCCGCCGGGCCATCGCTCAGTTCATCTTCAGGCATACTGTTCCCTTCCCCACTTCCCCACTTCCTCACTTCTTCGTGTAATCCGTACTCAACGTAACAGTCGCCGCTTTGGCGGTTCGGTCGGCGGTGTCGGAGATTTCCTTGAAACCGGCGGCGTTCTGCTTTGACACCTCCGCAAAATCTTTGGCCACCGCTTCAATCTTCGTGCAGGTGTCGATGATCTGTTTCAACTCATTCATCGACTTCGTGTCGAGACCTTTTTTGTGGACCGTCGTATCCGCCGGGACGCCCTTGGTGCGGGCGGCGGTGGCGCGGGGGGCGGGCAATGCGGCGTTCGCGGCGGTGTCGATCTCCGCAGCGCGTTTCGACATCGTCTGCACCGCATCGTCCATCAGGGTCTTGCCCTGCGTGGCCAGATCGTCGGCGATTTGCGCGCTGTC